>NZ_JBJLRI010000149.1:0-1425 GCF_050871405.1 Kineococcus esterisolvens | reverse complement strand
GGGGGGCGCCCGCCGCGCGGGGGGGGCCGAAGCATACAAAAAAAACAACCGCCCCCCCCCACCCGCGGGGGGGGGGGGGGGGGGGGGGGGGGGGGGGGGGCCCCCCCCCCCGCTGCAGCCCTGGCGGGCTGCGCCGGCGCGCTAGGGCGCACCGGCACCGGACTCGTCGTGCTGTGCGGGCAATCGCGGAAAGCCGGGTGCGCTGGTGGAGGCGTTTCTACGTGTCGTCAGGGTGCCTTGACGGCTTGCTGAGCCGTCAAGGAGTCTTGACGGCATGGTGGATGGGGTGGTGCGAGCGGACACAGCCGCGGGTACGAGTGCGGGCGTGAGTGGGGGTGTCGGTGAGGTGCGCTGGGTGCTGGATGAGCTGGTGGGCTCGGCGGCGGATCTGGCGCGGCGCTGGGACGCGCAGCGTGCGCTGGTGCAGGCGCGTGACGTGACCGATGACGCGGACGGGTACCTGCCCGATGATCTGCTGGTGCTGCGTGAGTTGCTCGAGCGGTTGCCGGCGGCGGTGGTCGGTGAGTTGCGGGCGCAGGGGGCGAGCTGGGCGGAGGTGGGGGCGGTGTTGCGCACCTCCAAGCAGGCCGCGCACGAGCGCTACGGGCGCGAGGGGCGCTGACTGCAGACGCGCTGACTGCAGAGACTGACCACGGCCGCTGACTGCAGACGCTGGTTGCAGGTGCCCGGCGCACGCCGTGGTGGGCTCGCGCCCTGGGGGGCGCGAGCCCACCACAGCGCGCGCCGGGCACCCACAGCCAGCGTCTGCAGTCAGCGCGCGTCGCGCCCGTAGCGCTCGTGCGCGGCCTGCTTGGAGGTGCGCAGCACCGCCCCCACCTCCGCCCAGCTCGCACCTTGCGCCCGCAGCTCCCCGGCCACCGCCGCCGGCAACCGCTCGAGCAACTCGCGCAGCACCAGCAGGTCGTCGGGCAGGTAGCCGTCCGCGTCGTCGGTGACGTCACGCGCCTGCGCCAGCGCACGCTGCGCGTCCCAGCGCCGCGCCAGATCCGCCGCCGAGCCCACCAGCTCATCCAGCACCCAGCGCACCTCACCCCCGCCGCTCACCACGCCCACCCCCGCGTCAGCTCCCGACGCCGCGCCCGCCACGCCGTCCGCCACCTCATCCACCACGTCGTCAAGACTCCTTGACGACTCGGCAAGCCGTCAAGGCACCCTGACGACACGCGGAAACACCGCCACCAGCGCACCCGACTTTTCGCGATCGCCCGCGCACCACGACGCCCCTCTGCCGGTGCGCTCAGCGCGCCGGCGCAGCCCGCAGGGCTGCAGCGGGGGGGGGGGGGCCCCCCCCCCCCCCCCCCCCCCCCCCCCCCCCCCCCCCCCCCCCCCCCCCCCCCCCCCCCCCCCCCCCCCCCCCCCCCCCCGGGCCCGCCGGGCCGCCCCACCCCCCCGAGGCTCGCCACA
>NZ_JBJLRI010000148.1:0-1440 GCF_050871405.1 Kineococcus esterisolvens | reverse complement strand
GTCGATCCGCAGCTGGCGCTGCTGTCGGTGGCGCTGGTCGACGTGTGGAAGGGCGTGGGCCTGGCCACGCTGATCTACATGGCCGGGATCGTCTCGATCCCCAAGGAGTACTACGAGGCCGCCAAGGTCGACGGGGCCGGCTCGTGGACGCTGTTCCGCAACGTGATCTTCCCGTTGTCGTGGCCGGCGACCTCCACGGTGATCACCTTGTCGCTGATCGGGGGCCTGCGCTCGTTCGACCTGATCTGGGCGATGACGCGCGGCGGGCCCGGTTTCACCTCCGACGTGATCGCCTCGGTGATCTACAAGCAGTACCAGGCCGGCTTCTACGGCCTGTCCACCGCCGGCAACGTGATCCTCTTCATCGCCGTCACCGCTCTGGTGCTGCCGCTGACGCGGTTCCTGGCCCGCAAGGAGGTCGAGCTGTGAGCTCCACGATCAGTCCCGCCGGGCCGCTGAACCCCCGCCCCCGCTCCCGGTCCCGCTCCCGTGCCCGCTCCCGGTCCCGTGCCTGGTCGCGGTCCTGGCCTCGGCGCGGGGGTGGGGTGGACCCGCAGGGCCCGGCGCCGGGTGGTGGGCGCGTCGGTGGCCCGCGCGCGGCGCTGTACCGCTACGGGGTCGGTGCCCTGGCGATCGTGCTCAGCGTCGTGGTGTTCATCGTGCCGTTCGTGTTCATCGTGCTGGTGGCGGCGATGGACTCCACCCAGGCCAGCGAGTTCCGCTTCGCGTGGCCGCGCAACGCGCAGGTGTGGCAGAACCTGGTGGAGGTCGTGCGCACGCGCGACTACATCCTGGTCATCGCGTTCATCAACTCCATCGTGCTGACGGTGGCCAGTGTGACGTTGATGGTGGTGCTCGGCTCGATGGTCGCGTTCGTGCTGCAGCGGCGCGCCAGCCGCTGGAACGGGCTGATCAACTTCCTGGTCCTGGCCGGGCTGATCATGCCGCCGGCGGTGGTGCCGACGATCTGGGTGCTGCAGCGGCTGGGGATGTTCGCCACGATGCCGGGGTTGATCCTGGTGGAGGTCGCGTTCGGGATCTCCTTCACGGTGCTGCTGTTCCGGGCGTTCATCTCCACGATCCCGCGCGAGCTGGACGAGGCGGCGGTCCTGGACGGGGCCGGTCCGTTGCGGTTGTTCTTCCGGGTGATCCTGCCGCTGCTGCGCCCGGTGCTGGTCACGGTGGTGCTGGTGCAGTCGGTGGCGGTGTTCAACGACTTCCAGACGCCGTTGTACTTCCTGCCCGGCGATGCCGGCGCGACGGTGCAGCTGACGTTGTTCAACTTCCAGAGCCAGAACCTGTCCAGCTACAACCTGCTGTTCATGGACATCCTGCTGATCACGATCCCGCCGCTGGTGCTGTACCTGTTCTTCAACCGCCAGATCGTCGCCGGCATGACCTCCGGCGCCGTCAAGGGCTGACCACCGCCCCCACCGCCCC
>NZ_JBJLRI010000147.1:0-1527 GCF_050871405.1 Kineococcus esterisolvens | reverse complement strand
CACGATAGACATCCCATGCGCATTCGGTGTCAAGCGGCTGTGCCGATCAGGTGGCTCCAGGCAGTGGTTTCGCTGTAGAGGGTCCGTGACTTCAAGCAACCGTGCAGGATCCCCACCAAACGGTTCGCGAGCTGACGCAGCGCGGCGCGGTGACTCATCTTGCGAGCCCGCAACGAGTCGTAGTAGGTCCGAGCTCCAGTCGACTTCGTCAGTGCGCAAAAGGCCCACTGCCCAGTAGCGTCAGCAAGACGCAGGTTGCGGACATGACGAGCCAGGACGGTTCTCTTCGTTCCTGATGCTCGGGTGATCGGTGAGGTCCCCGCGTAGTTCTTGCGAGCTCGGGCATCGCTGAAGCGGTCAACGTCGTCACCGAACTCCCCGAGCAAGCGAGCGGCCAGCACGGGGCCGACCCCAGGCTGGCTGAGGTAGACAGCTGCATCATGGTGAGAGTTCATCCACGTCTGCACCGCCTGGCCCAACCGTTCGATCTCGGCGTTGAAGACAGCGATGACGGCGACCTCAGCGTTGACGATGCCGGCGTAGGCGACCTCCACCGCCGCAGGTTGACGCAGCGCTGGAACGCGCAGGACCTGCTGCACGCGAACAGCGCGGTCTTGGGCGTGATGGCGATGAGCACGTCGCAACGCTGAGGTGATCACCGAGCAGGTCAGCCGGGCGCCTTGGGCGGGCGTCGGGGCGCGGCCGAGCAGCTCCAACGCCTCGGGGGCGTCCAGATCGGTGAACGCTTGCAATGCTGCGGGATAGAACTCCCGCAGCGCCGAACGGAGCCGCAGCAGGTGACGGGTGCGTTCCCAGATCAGCCCTTGGTGCGCCCGCGCCGCTAACTTGATCGCCGTAGCCTGTGGGCTGTCGTCGGCGATGGGACGGTGATGATCGCGATCCAGGCGCACGACCTCGGCCAAGACGTGCGCATCACCGGCGTCGGACTTCGCCTTCGAGGGCGAGTGGCGATCACGGTAGCGCGCCACCGACATGGGGTTGATCGCGTAGACGCGGTATCCGCTGGCCAGCAGGGCCTGCACCCAGGCTCCGCGATCCGTCTCGATCCCGATCACCACGTCAGCGGCGACGTCATCGGTGCCTGCCGCGACACCACCGTCCGCGCCGCCGTCCGAGCGGTGGTCGGTGTGTGCGGCGACCAGGGCGTGCAACGCGGTGATCCCCTCCACTCCCTCCGGTAGCCGCGCCCGGGAAAGCCGGCGACCGGTGTCGTCAACGACCTCGACGTCGTGGTGATCTTCAGCCCAGTCATCCCCGATGAACAGCATGTGCGCCTCCCGGTGTCCGCGGCCATCCTTCGGTGGCACGGAGGAGACACCCGGCGATCTCATGGTTCAGTGCTCTCCGCTCCAAGCGGGGCACGTCATCCCATCAGCGGTCGCGCCTTCTCACGACCGGCGGGCGCACGGTCTATCGTCAGGCCTCGCTGGGCCCGGAGAGCACAGTGCTGACCCGCCGGCCGCCACCACCACCGAGCCTGCCAGAACAGGACCGGCTGCACCCATG
>NZ_JBJLRI010000146.1:0-1631 GCF_050871405.1 Kineococcus esterisolvens | reverse complement strand
CCGGCTGCACTCCCGGCTGGACTACCGCCCACCAGCGGAGGCTGAGGCCGCCCACTACGCTGCCCTCAGCGAGGGCATCCCGGAGTCGTGTCCCACATGAAGACGGCAGAGAAGCCGTGACACTTCAGAGAGCATCGCGTCGTTGACGCGATGCTTTCGTTCCACCCCTGTCATCTGCTCCTTGGTCAGCAGCCTGCGCTCGGTCGGACGGGAAGCGATCACCCCGGGCCCCACCCCACCACCCGGACCAGACGCGGTCGACCTGGTGGTCGGCAGCGAGGACAAGGCCGGTACTGCTGCCCTGCAGTTGGTGCGTGAGGCTGGCATCGCACCGACGCAGACATGGATTCTGGCTGCGAGCCGGCGCCGTGCGCAAGCCTTGAGCAGGGTCGCGGCCGACTCCCTGGGCGGGAGCACGGCCATGGCTGCGTTGCTGGGGGCATTGGCCCAGCTGCACGCACCACAACCCGTCTCGCGGCGCCTGGCGGCGGTCCATCAGGTGGAGGGCTTCGTACTGCGGATGCTGCAGTGGCCCGACGAACGCTCTACACACACGCGTCGTGAGCAGTTGGAGCACCTGGGGATCAGCGATGAGCAGTTGCGAGCGCAGGCTTGCCGTCTGCTGAGCGCCTCCAGCGACTGGAGCGACAAGGCGACGTGCGCGAGCAGCGTTCGAACGCTCATGACCGAGTTCGCCGCTGCGCTGCCCATTTCCCTCGTCGACCCCTGGGGACGGAAGGCACAGATCCTCGAGACGGTGTGGGACGGGTGGCAGGCTCGACGCACGGTGTCGGCACCTGGCGAGGACCTTCGCGAAGTGCGGCACAGCCACATCCACGGTGTCAAGGGCGAGGAGTTCGAGGCGGTCATCCTGGCGCTGACCTCGCCCCACAACGACGGGGCACTGGGGCTCGACCACTGGGAAAGTGGCACCGCCAGCGAGCAGCGACGCGTCTTGTACGTCGGTGCGAGCAGGGCGCAACGTCATCTCGTGCTCATCACGCCGACGAGTAGACAAAGTCAAGTCCAACGAGTTCTCGATGCCGCGCGGGTGCGTTACCGAGTGTGCCGAGCCAACTAGCGGTATGGCCAGCCTTCTATACGGTGGCAGCGGTACCAGCATCGACCCGCGCAAGTATCCGCCCCGGGTTCCGTTGTCACCGAACGGTGCAGCAAGTCCTCCTTCCAGGCTGCCTCAGCGGCAAGCCAGGTCCGGTGTCGCCTGATCATGCAGCGGTCCCCAGCGCCGTGCCGGGCCTCGCTCTGCTCCGGCAGGCGAGCACTCAGGAGCGAGGGGGCACCCTGCAGGGGTAGCTCGTTGCGGTGGGCGTGGTGCCGGCGAGCGCTGCGTGGTGCTGGGGAAGGGGCGGCGCTTGCGGGCGGCTGGTGGGGCGTATCGCCTGTGGGTGAGGGTAGGACTGGGCAGGGGTGGTGGGGTAGGGAAGTCGGCCGGTTGGGGTGTGCTGGTACGGGTGTCGTGATTACATCGGTGGGTGTTCGTTTACAGTTCATTTCACTATGAGTTGCGGACTCGGTCAGGCCGTCACAGCTTGGAGACATGATCGAGGCGGCGGTGTCTGAGCGGGTCGAGGAGCTGGTGTCCGACGGGCTGTGGGAGCGGGTGCAGCCGC
>NZ_JBJLRI010000145.1:0-1700 GCF_050871405.1 Kineococcus esterisolvens | reverse complement strand
GTCGGCGATGGTGCGGGTGACCAGTGCCAGGGAGATCGCACCGGCGTCGGGGTGGCCCAGGGACCGCTCGGCCAGCGGGCGCGCGCGTCCGATCTGCGGGCGCAGGTCCCTGGTGGCCTCGGCGGCCTCGGTCGAGGCCTGCGCCGCCGCGGCCCAGGCGCTCTTCAGGTCATCGCCGGCACCGACGCGCTCGGCGAGCTTCTCGGCGAAGGGCACCTGCGCGTCCAGCATCGTCTTGTTGCCCACGCGCGCCCCGGCCAGGCGCTGCACGGCCTCGACCGACGCGCCGGCGCCGGCGGCGACCTGCTGCGCGCTGGGGGTGTCCTGGTCACCGAGCTGGTCGGCGAAGGCGTGCAGCAGCACCCCCCAGATCACCCCGGAGGTGCCCCCGGCGCGATCGGCCCACGCCCCACCGGCGGCGGCCAGCGTCGAGGCCGCACCGGCGCCGGCGTCCGCGGCCGCGCGAGCGGCCCGCGCCGCAGCGACGGAGCCGTTGACCATGCCGGTGCCGTGGTCGCCGTCACCGGCGATCGCGTCGATGCGCCCCAGCTCGGCCTCGGCCCCGGCGAGCGCATCGCGCACGGCCTCGATCAGCGCGGCGACCTTCTGGCCGGCGTCCTGCGCGGGCTGCGGGGTGCCGGAGTAGTCGGCGACCTCGTCCTCGGGCACCTCGTACACCGGCGCGGCAGTGGTGGCGATGACCTCACCGACGCTGAGCGCGGGCGCCTGCGCCGGAGCGCACCACAACCGCTCCAGCTCCTCGTCCAGCCACGTCACGGTCAGCGAGGCACCGGCCATGTCCAAGGACGTGACCAGCTCACCGACCTGCGGGGCGACGATCTCGTAGCCGGCCGCGCGCAGCTTGGCGGCGACGGGGGCGTAGAGGAGGAACAGCTCCTCGTACTTCGTCGAGCCCAGGCCGTTGACCAGCACCGTGATGCGCCCGCCCTGCGGGGCGCCGGCGGGCTTGCCGTCCAGGACCTTGTCCACCAGCAGGTGCGCGATCTGCTCGGGGGTGCCGATGGGCTCTTCGGAGATGCCGGGCTCGCCGTGGATGCCCAGCCCGATGCCCATGTGCCCGTCCGTGACGGTGAACAGCGGATCGCTCTCGCCGGGCAGGGTGCACCCGGCGAACGCGATGCCCATCGAGCGGGTCATCTCGTTGGCGTGGCGCGCGGCGCGCACGACGGCGTCGAAGTCGTAGCCGGCCTCGGCGGCCGCCCCGGCGATCTTGAAGGCGACCACGTCGCCGGCGATGCCGCGGCGCTGGCCGTTGGCGCCCTGGCCCTCGGAGGCGACGTCGTCGGTGACCACCAGCAGCTCCGCCGGGATGCCCTCGGCGCGCAACCGCTCGGCGGCCAGACCGAAGTTGAGGATGTCACCGGCGTAGTTGCCGAAGCCCAGCAGCACCCCACCGCCGCGGTTGGCGGCCTTGGCCACGTCGTACACCCAGCGGGTCGAGGGCGAGGCGAACACGTTGCCGCACACCGCCGCATCGGCCAGGCCCGGGCCGACGTAGCCGGCGAAGGCCGGGTAGTGCCCCGAGCCGCCACCGACCACGACGGCGACCTTGCCCTCGGGCGTGGCGGTCGAGCGGATCACCCCGTGCGGCACCGGCTGCACGTACTGCGCGTACAGCTCGCAGAACCCCGCCATCGCGTCGTCCACGAACGAGGACGGGTCCCCGAAGATCTTCGTCA
>NZ_JBJLRI010000144.1:0-1952 GCF_050871405.1 Kineococcus esterisolvens | reverse complement strand
CCCGCCCAGCCCGTGTAACGCCCCGGTAACGAGGGGCGCGCCCCGGCCGGCGCCCCCCCCGCCCGGGCGGGGTTTGGTCGTGCCCCGGCGGTGCGCGGCCTTGGCCGCACGCGCCGCGGCCGGGTGCCCCGTGCGCTCGGACGCCTTGGGCGTCGGGCCCTTGCCCTCCAGCCCGCGGCGGTTCTTGCCGCCGGTCCCGACGGACGGTCCCTTCTTGCCCTTGCTGACAGCGCCTCGGCGCTGGGAGTTGCCCGCCACTACTGCTCACCTTCCAGCGTCCACCGGGCTCCGGTGGGCGTGTCCTCGATCACGATGCCCGCGTCCTTGAGGGAGTCGCGCACCGCGTCGGCGGTCGCGAAGTCGCGCGCGGCGCGGGCCGACGCGCGCTCCTCCAGTCGTGCACCCACCAGGACGTCCAGCGCACTGCGCGCGGCGTCCGAGGTCCCCGCCTGCGAGGCCCACGGCTCGCTCAGCGGATCCAGCCCCAGCACGCCCAGCCCGGCGCGCACCTGCCGGGACTCCGCGAGCAGCTGCTCGTCCGCGCCGTCGGCCAGCGCCTGGTTGCCGCGCCGTGCCGCCTCGTGCAGCGAGGCCAGGGCCGCCGGCGTGGCCAGGTCGTCGTCCATCGCGGCGGCGAACTCCGCGGAGACCTCCCCCGCGGGGACGTCGGGGCCCAGCCGCTCGGCGGCGCGGCGCACGAACCCCTCCAGCCGCGAGTACGCAGCCTCCGCCTCCTGCAGGGAGGTGCCCGAGTACTCCAGCGCCGTGCGGTAGTGCGCGGAGACCAGGTAGTAGCGCAGCACCACCGCGCGGTGCTCCCGCAGCAGGTTCGGGATGCCCAGGACGTTGCCCAGCGACTTGCTCATCTTCTCGCCGGCCATCGTCACGAAGTGGTTGTGCAGCCAGTAGTTCGCGAAGCCGTCGCCGGCGGCGCGCGACTGCGCCTGCTCGTTCTCGTGGTGCGGGAAGCGCAGGTCCAGGCCGCCGCCGTGGACGTCGAAGCGCGGGCCGAGGTAGCGCCCGGCCATCGCCGAGCACTCCAGGTGCCAGCCCGGCCGGCCTCGGCCCCACGGCGTGGCCCACGAGGCGCTCGCCGGCTCGGACGGCTTGGCGCCCTTCCACAGCGCGAAGTCGCGCGGGTCCCGCTTGCCGCGGGGGTCCGCGTCGGCGGCCGGCTCCATGTCCTCCAGGCGCTGGTGCGTCAGCTCGCCGTACTGCGGCCAGGAGCGGACGTCGAAGTAGACGTCGCCGGAGCCGTCGGCCGCCGGGTAGGCGTGACCGCGCTCGACCAGCCGCTCGATCAGCTCGACCATCTCCGGCACGTGGCCGGTGGCGCGCGGCTCCACCGTGGCCGGCAGCACGCCCAGGGCGTCGTAGGCGGCGGAGAACTCCCGCTCGAACCGGTGGGCGTGCGCCCACCACTCCGCGCCCGCCTCGGCCGCCTTCGCGAGGATCTTGTCGTCGATGTCGGTGACGTTGCGCACGAGCGTCACCTCGTGACCGGTGGCGGTCAGCCAGCGGCGCAGCACGTCGAAGGCGACCTGCGCGCGCACGTGACCCAGGTGCGGTGAGCCCTGCGGCGTGGCGCCGCAGACGTAGACGCCGACCCGCCCGGGCTGCAGGGGGACGAAGTCGCGCACCGCGCCGGCGGCGCTGTCGTGGAGGCGCAGGGTCACCCCGCCAGGCTACCGGCCGGGCGTGAGCTCGCCGACCGATCGCCGAGGCCGCCGTCGGGCTCCTCGACTAAGGTCGGCGCATGGCCTGGACCGTTCCCGCGATCATCTCCCGCAGCAAGGGCGCTCCCGTCGAGACGGCGGACATCGTGGTGCCCGAGCCGATCGCCGGGGAGGTGGTGGTGGACGTCGCCGCGTGCGGGGTCTGCCACACCGACCTGCACTACCGCGAGGGCGGCATCACCGACGAGTTCCCCTTCCTGCTGGGCCACGAGGCCG
>NZ_JBJLRI010000143.1:0-1967 GCF_050871405.1 Kineococcus esterisolvens | reverse complement strand
CACGAGCACCGGCCGCACTGAGCGCAGGCTGTTGAGTTGGTCCAGTAGGGGGACCAAGAGCACCCCCGCGGCGCAGTCCCAGCGCAGGTTCCGACGCCCCCGACGTGCCGCACGCGCCCCGCGCCGGCCGTGCTCGACGCTTCGCGCCGTGCGCGCGGACGGCACGCGCCCCGCACTGGCCCGCCGACGGCTTCCCCGGAGTCAGCAGCAGGCCCCAGGCCGTGCCGGAACAGCACGAAGAGCCCGACCGCACGGAGCGATCAGGCTGAGGGTGGAGCGGTGCGTGACGGGACGCCCGACGACCTCGTTCCTCGGCCGCCGGCCACTGGCTACGGGTCGCCGGCCGCCGGCGGAAGCTCGTCGGCGATGGCCGGCTGGACGTCGAGGACCAGGCCGTCAGCAGCGGCAGCGCGGAGACGGGCGGCGTAGCGGCGACGCTGCGCGAGGACCGCGGCGCGGTGCTCCTTCATCCGGCAGCCGAAGCCCTGAGATTGCGACCAGGCGCGATAAGTAGGTTTTCCCTTAATCTCGCCAGTTGTTTTATCGAGCTTTTCCCACGGGATTTCCGCGCGAGTGTCGGCGCATTTCGTGACGTATTTCGTGGCATAAGCAGCAGCGCGCATGCCGTCCGGGCCGTCTTCGATCCGGTCCACCCTGACGTTGCAGCCGAACCCAGCAGCCATCGCAAACCGTTGCACTACAACAGGATCGAGCGGAGCGTCACTGGACACGAGGACGTGGAAGTGCAGGGCCATGCGGCCCTTTCCCGACAGCCGGCGCTTCCCATCCTGGGGCTCGACACCCCGGAAGAACTCGAAACCCGGATACTCCCGAGCAAGAGCCGTGCGGAGATGGTTCCACCGTTCACCGGCCGTGCCGTTCCAGGCGGCCAGGCCGTCGGGCATCGACTTCTCACAGCCGCAGACCGGCCGCTCGTTGCGGGGGCCACGCGGAGTCCAGAGCACGTCCCAGCGGAGATGCTCCGGCGTCTCGCCCGGCGCCAGGACGGTGAGCAGCGTCAGCACGCGGCCGGAGCGCAGCTGGGTCAGGACACCCGTGTGCGCGACGCGCCGGACCTCGCGGCGGCGACCGGCCGAGCATGCCTGGCACTTCGACCCAGCCTGCCGACAAGGCAGCAGCACCGGGCGGTTCTCCCAGCGGTTCCAGAGCACCATCGGCTGCTGGCACGGACCATCCGGCGTCAGCGGCGACGGCGGCAGGTCAGCGTGGACGAGTCCGTACTCCCGCAAGGCCCGGTAGACGCGGACAGATCCCTTGCGCCCCAACACTTTCCACTGACGAGCGGCGTGCTGCTCCTCGGCGTGCCGCAGCGTGTCAAGGGAACTTGCGGCGGGTAGGCTGGCATCAGCCATCGACGGGCCTCCTACGCCCTCGGTGGGGAGAGCCGTGGGGTCCTACGCCCAAGGCCCTCAGGAACCCCCTCGCCCGGCAAGGCGGGGGGGTTCCCTCGTTCACGGGCGATCTTGCCGGGGGACGCTCAGGGCACCGGCAGGACACGCCGGGAAGAGGTCACCGATCCGCGCAGGCAGCTCCGGAGTCAGCTCGTCATCGAGCAGCCACCCGGTCGTGAAGACGACGCGCGGGGAGGGCCAGAGGCCCGCCAGGGCCATCTTCCGGCGAGCTTCACGGAAGAGCAGCGGAGAGGGCTTGGGACAGGGCTGAGCAGGCACGACAGGCTCCAGAGCAGGCAGGACGAAGGGTGTCCGCCTGCCGGGGCTCGCTCATGCCCGGCCCGTCCAGTCCAGCAGCCACGTCTGTCGGGCGAACGACAACGCAGGGCGAAAAGGTCCCGCAAGGCGGGAGCTGCTTCCAGGATCGGCACGAGCACCGGCCGCACTGAGCGCAGGCTGTTGAGTTGGTCCAGTAGGGGGACCAAGAGCACCCCCGCGGCGCAGTCCCAGCGCAGGTTCCGACGCCCCCGACGTGCCGCACGCGCCCCGCGCCGG
>NZ_JBJLRI010000142.1:0-2100 GCF_050871405.1 Kineococcus esterisolvens | reverse complement strand
GGTCCACCCCGGGGTGGACCCCACCGCCGTTCGCAGGACCCGCCCGTCCGCCTCTCGGTTGATCCTCGGCCCGCACGGTTCTCGCGGCCGGGGACCCGACCTACCCTGGGGACGTGCCCCTCCTCGCCGAGTTCTCGGCCGCTCTGCCCGCCACCGCCGCAGCCGTGCTGCCGGAGTGGCTGGAGGCCACGTCCCTGCTGGACACGCTGGGCGGCGCGGCGCTGTGGGGGGCCGCGGCCATCGTCTTCGCCGAGTGCGGCCTGCTGATCGGCTTCTTCCTGCCGGGCGACTCGCTGCTGTTCACCGTGGGCCTGTTCACCCGCGAGGAGCACGTGCCGCACGCGCTGTGGTTCGTCTGCCTGGTGCTCTCGCTGGCCGCGTTCCTCGGCAACGTCTGCGGCTACGAGATCGGCCGCAAGGCGGGCCCGGCCGTCCTGGACCGGCCCGACTCCAGGATCTTCAAGCGCAAGCACATCGAGAAGACGCAGGAGTTCTTCGCCACCTACGGCGCACGGGCGATCATCCTGGCGCGCTTCGTGCCGATCGTGCGGACCTTCATCACCGTCGCCGCGGGCGCCGGCCGCATGCCCCGGCGCACGTTCTTCGTCTTCTCCGCCGTGGGCGCCGTGCTGTGGGGCACCGGCGTCACCGTGCTGGGGTACATGCTCGGCGGCATCCCGCTGATCCGGGACAACATCGAGCTCGGCCTGCTCATCCTCGTGGTGCTGTGCGTGCTCCCCGTCGCCGTGGAGGTCCTCAACTCCCGCCGCAAGCAGCGCCGCGCCGCCGCCGCGCTGCCCGCCCAGAAGGAGCTGCGCGCCGACGAGGCCACCCCCGAGAACCACCGCTGAGCCCGGCGGGGCAGGATGGCGCGGTGCCTCGCTCGGAGCAGCTGCTGTCCCTGCGCTGGGGCGACATGGACGCCTACCGCCACGTGAACAACGTCGAGGTCCTCCGGTTGCTGGAGGAGGCGCGCGTGCGCGCCTTCGGGGTGCCGGGCCCCGACGGCTCGGCACCGATGCTGGCCACCGGGATGGTCGTGGCCCGCCACGAGGTCGACTACCTGCTCCCCCTGGACTACCGCACCGCCCCGGTGGCGGTGGACCTGTGGGTCGAGCGCGTCGGCGGCGCCAGCTTCCAGGTGCGCTACGAGGTGCGCGAGCCCGAGCCGCCGGCCGTGGGCGAGGCGCGCACGTACGTGCGCGCCAGCACCACGTGCGTCTCCTACGACTTCGCCGCCGGCCGCCCGCGCCGCCTCAGCGACGCCGAGCGGACCCGCCTGGCCGCCCTGGCCGACGAGCCCGCCGACGCCTGAGGAGCCGGGGAGCGCGAGCGCCTGCGAGGATCGCGGGGTGTCCGACTGGTTCGCGCAGCTCGCCGACCCGCAGCTGGAGCACCTCGGCGCCCTCGGCGTCTACGCCCTCGTCTTCGGCATCGTCTTCGCCGAGACGGGCACGCTCGTGGGCTTCTGGCTGCCCGGCAGCACCGTCCTCTTCACCGCCGGGCTGCTGGCCGCCCGCGACGGCAGCCCGCTGTCCCTGGGCGTGCTCGTGGTGGGGGTGACGCTGGCGGCGATCCTCGGCGACACCGTCGGGTACTGGTCCGGGCGGCGGCTGGGCCGCCCGTGGCTGCTGCGGCGAGCGGGCAAGGCCGCCAAGCACCTGCCGCGGGCGGAGGCGTTCTACGCGAAGTACGGCTGGTTCGCCGTCGTGGGCTGCCGCTACATCCCGTGGCTGCGGGCGTTCACGCCGATCATCGCCGGCACCGCCGTCATGCCGTACGCGGCGTTCGCCAGCGCCAACGTGGTGGGCGCGCTGACGTGGGGGGCGCTGCTCGTGCTGGCCGGCTACGCCGCCGACTCGCTGCCGTGGATCCGCACGCTGGCGTACGTGATCGCCGGCTTCGCGATCCTCTCCTCGATCGTCGCGCCGATCGCGGGGGCGGTGCGCCGGCGCCGCGCGGCGCGCGCCCGGTGAGGCAGCCGCGCCCCGGGGGGGGGGGGGGGGGGGGGGGGGGGGGGGGGGGGGGGGGGGGGGGGGGGGGGGGGGGGGGGGGGGGGGGGGGGGGGGGGGGGGGGGGGGGGGCGGGGGGGGGGGGGGG
>NZ_JBJLRI010000141.1:0-2116 GCF_050871405.1 Kineococcus esterisolvens | reverse complement strand
CCCCCCCCCCCCCCCCCCCCCCCCCCCCCCCCCCCCCCCCCCCCCCCCCCCCCCCCCCCCCCCCCCCCCCCCCCCCCCCCCCCCCCCCCCCCCCCCCCCGCCCCCCCCCCCCCCCCACGACGGCAGCGGCTCCGCGGTGGCGCGCTGGTCGCTGCGCCACCGCGGCCTGGTGGTCGTGGCCTGGCTGCTGCTGCTCGTGGCGGGCGCCGCGGCGTTCGCGAGCGGCACGACGACGAGCGACGAGGAGGGCGTCGGCGACTCGCAGCGGGCCGCGAGCGCCCTGGAGGCGGCCGGGTTCTCCGAACCGCTGACCGAGACGGTCGTGGTGTCCCTCACGGGGGGCGGCGCGGCGCTGCCGGCGGGTGCCGAGGCGGTCGTGGCGGACGTGGTGGCCGACGCGCACCGCGGCGACGACCTCGTGCGCGAGGTGGGGGCGGCGGCGCGCTCGGCCGACGGCCGGGTGGTGGCGGTGCCGCTGGTGCTCTCGGTGGACCCCGAGACCGGGTACTCCGACGCGGTGGACCGGGTGGGCGCGACGGTGCAGCGCACCGGCGCCGTCGAGGAGGAGCTGCGCGAGCGGCTGGGCCGCTCCGACGTGGTGGTGGGGCAGGTCGGGTCGGCGTCGGTGAGCGAGGAGGTCGGTGGCCGCCTGGAGCGGGACCTGCACCGCGCGGAGCTGGTGAGCCTGCCGATCACCCTGGTGGTGCTGCTGCTGGCGTTCGGCTCCGTGGTCTCGGCGCTGGTGCCGCTGCTGCTCGGGGTCGCCGCCGTCGTCGTGGCGCTGGGCGCGAGCGCCCTGGTCTCGCGCGTCCACCCGGTGGCGGAGGAGGCGACGAGCCTGACGGTGCTCATCGGCCTGGCGGTCGGCGTGGACTACGCCCTGTTCGTCCTGCACCGTGCGCGCCTGGCGCGGCGGGCGGGTCTGCCGGTGCGCGGGGCGGTGCTGCTGGCCACCCGCACCGCCGGTCACGCGGTGGTGGTTTCCGGCGCGACGGTCGTGGTGTCGATGCTGGGGATGCTGGTGGCCGGCGGGCTGTACACGTCGCTGGCGCTGGGGGCGGCGTTCGTGGTGGCGGTGGCGGTCCTGGCCTCGGCGACGCTGCTGCCGGTGCTGCTGGACGTGCTGGGCGGGAAGGTGGACGCGCTGCGGCTGCCGTGGCGGCGCGGTGCGGGCGCCGAGCGCCCGTCCCCGGTGGGCCGCGCCGCTGCGGCGGCCTCCAACCGCCCGGTCGCGTCGCTGGCGGTGGGGGTGCTGCTGCTGGGGGCGCTCGCGGTGCCGCTGACGGGGCTGCGCACGGGGCTGCCCGGGGACGACTCGCTGCCGCAGGACCTGCCCACGGTGCAGACCCTGAACCGGCTCACGGACGCGTTCCCGTCGCAGGGCCCGACCGCGGACGTCGTCGTGACGGCCCCGGCGTCCTCCGCCGAGGCCGCTCGCGGCGCGCTGGCGGAGCTGGTGGACCTGGCGGGCCCGGCCGCGGACGGGCAGGCGGTGCGCTCCTCCGCCGACGGGCGCACCCACGTGGTGACGGTGCCGCTGGACACGCCCGCCGACTCCGGCCCGGAGGCCGACCGGGCGGTGGACGCGCTGCGCGCGAACGTGGTGCCGCGGGTGGAGGCCGCGGTGCCGGGCGGGGAGGTGTCCGTGGGCGGCGGGGTCGCCGCGGGCAGCGACGTGGCGCGCTGGATGGTGGACCGGCTGCCGTGGGTGGTGGGTTTCGTGCTGGTGCTGACGTTCGTGGTGGTGGCGGTGGCGTTCCGCTCCCCGCTGCTGGCGCTGGTGACGGTGCTGCTGAACACCCTCAGCTGCGCGGCGGCGCTGGGGGTGGTGGCCGCGGTGTTCCAGGGCACCTGGGCCGAGGGGCTGCTGGCGTTCACCTCGATCGACGCGGTGGTGGCCTGGCTGCCGGTGCTGATGTTCGTGGTGCTGTTCGGGTTGTCGATGGACTACCACGTGCTGGTGGTCTCCAGCGTGCGCGAGGAGTTCGCGGCGGGGGGGGGGGGGGGGGGGGGGGGGGGGGGGGGGGGGGGGGGGGGGGGGGGGGGGGGGGGGGGGGGGGGGGGGGGGGGGGGGGGGGGGGGGGGGGGGGGGGGGGGGGGGGGGGGGGGGGGGGGG
>NZ_JBJLRI010000140.1:0-2322 GCF_050871405.1 Kineococcus esterisolvens | reverse complement strand
CCCCCCCCCCACCCCCCCCCCCCCCCCCCCCCCCCCCCCCCCCCCCCCCCCCCCCCCCCCCCCCCCCCCCCCCCCCCCCCCCCCCCCCCCACGTCCGCTCGCGTGGTCAAGCATCGGCAGCAGCGCACCACAGGTGCGTCAGATCCCTGGCCCGGGGCATCGGCGTGGGGTCCTGGCCCCACCACGACAGGCGCAGTTCCTCCAGCCGCCCGTCGGCAGTGATCAGGGTGACCACCCCGCCTTCCCCAGGAGCGGCGAAGTCAGCGGTCGCCGGATGCGCGTCCAGCAGGTGCGCCCGTGGGGCGTGCGCGTCGGTGACGCGCAGGGCGATGGTGCCGCACCCGCACGCGCACCCCGGGGCGGCCAGCACGTGCTGAGCCTGGAGGCGCAGCTGGACGGCGCCGGGAAAGTCCTGCGCCCAGCAGGAGAGCCAACACGTCGGCCTCGTCCGCGCTCAGGGGCCGGGCGTCGGCGGGGTTGTCCACCCGGCCACGCTAGGTCGACTGCTGCGTCGATCGCACGGTCATCCCGCAGACGGTGCGTGATCTAGTGCACCTCGGCCAACTCCTTGACGATGGCCAGCGCGCGGTCCCACGCCCCCACCATGTCGTCGTAGTAGGCGTCCTCCATCGGGGCGGAGATCGCCAGGAGCGTCCCGCCGCCCGCCTCGGCCAGGCGGTACGTCTCGTGCGTCCCCGACCACAGGCGCGCCTGCTTGCTCTCGGTGTCGTCGCCGCCACCACCCACGACGCCGGTGTACTCGATGTCAAGGAGCTCCGGGCGCCGGCTGGCGAGGATCCGGCCGACCAGCCCTGTCCCGTCGGGGCCGAGGAAACGGACGCTGCTGCCCTCCTGCCAGTCGGTCTCGGCGTAGGAGCCCTCGGCGAACTCCGCGGTCCACTGCCGGTACGTGACTTCGCCGGTCAGGACCTCCCACACCCGCTCACGTGGGGCGTCGACGTCGATCTCCTTCTCGATGGGACGGGTCGCCATGGTGTCCTCCTAGTCGATGGTGCGTGTCGACGATGGGACTGTCCTCGCCGCCCGAACTCATCGATTGGACACTGACCGCTCGATGTCCGACTGCAGCGTGGGTCGGGCCAGGGGCAGCTGGCGAACATCACCTGTTGCTGGGCTGCGCCGCTTGGATCCATGAACGCCAAAGCTGCGTCCCGACAGCCAATCGTCAACAGAACGAAGGCAACCGCACCGACTTACCGGATCTGCCGAAGTCAGGGTGGCTGCGGACGGCACATGAGGAGCGTGGAAGAGCTGCGCCAGGCCCGCGCCCGGGCTGTGCTGGACCTGTTGCCGGTCGAGCAGATGCCCACCTGGGCCGCGCACGCGCTGGCGTACGGGCACGACAGCCCCGCTCTGCGCGAGCTGGCCGGTCTCGACGGCGCCGACCCACGCCAGGTGCACGACGCCTTCAGCACAGCCCTGGACGAACTGGGCGTGCCCGTCCTGAGCGAGAAGCAGGCCCACTGGCAGATGGCCCACGCCTGGGCGCAGGCCGCAGTCGACGGCACCTTGGCGCCGTACGAGGCCGCCCGGCGCATCTGGCGGCACGCTTGCAGTCCGCTGGGCCACCCCGACGCACTGGCCGCCTTCGCCGGGCTGGCCAGTGAGTGGGAGGACGCCCCCGCGCACCGCGCGGCCTGCGAGGCAGACATCGTCGCCGCCGCGCACCGGTTGCTGGCCAGCTGCTGAGCCCGCCGAGGGCTGGGCCACCGCCCCAACCACGGGAGCGCTCATGCCGCCGGCCAAGACGTCGTTGGCCGCCCGGATCTGCCGATGACGTTACGGTCATCCCGCAATCCACACGATCGCCGTCAGCGACACACCGCTGGATAACCGGTCCTATCGAACCGTCTGCACTGCAAAGCAACACCCCTGAGGACTCAGTGGATAAGCTGCGAAGTGATCCGCTCCCGCACCACCAGACGCTCCTGGCCCCGTCTTCGCGCGACCACACTGGTGCGCACCCCCGGTGTCGCACCGCACTGCCACACTGGTGACCCGCAGGTCCGCACAACCCAGACCGCCGAAGCGCACCAGCACCCCCGAGAGCACGGAGGCCGTCGTGCACCCGACCGCGACCTCGCCCACCCGCCACACGGGCCCGCACCCGGTCCCCACGCTGCTCGCCGTCACCGCCGCGCTGCCCGCCACGGCCGTGGCGACCTGGTGGGCCATCGGGAACCTGTCCCACCCCCAGGGGTGGATCGACCCGGCCGCCGCCGGCCCGCAGCTCTCCGCCGCGACCGAGAGGACGGCCGGCCTGCTCTCGCTGCTGGTGCTGCTGCTCATCGGCGTCGTCAT
>NZ_JBJLRI010000013.1:0-67365 GCF_050871405.1 Kineococcus esterisolvens | reverse complement strand
GTCCAGGGTCAGGCAGGTGCCGTCGTAGGTGAGGGTGCCGCCGACGTAGGCGGCCATGCTGCTGTCGCTGTGGGTGCTGTGGGCGACCACGGGTCCATCGACCACCAAGCCGGGACTGCTGGCGTCGGCACCGGCGGCTGGGGAGCAGGCCGTGAGAGCCGCCACCGTCAGCGCCGCGGCGGTCCAGGCGGTCGGCCGTAGGCGGTGCTGGGGGCGGGGGCGGTCCACGGGGGTTGGACGCGCTGGAGGCGTGGACGGTTGCTGGCGAGATCACGCACAGATCGACAGACGCGCGAAGTCAGCGGGATGACCGCGAAGTCGCCGACAGGCTGAGCGAACGTGGATCACCTACATGAGCGGGATGACCGGTAACTCCTCGGGTGGCAAGGACAGGCCTGACGGGCGAGTTCCCGGGGGCGAACACCAAGGCGTGAGCAGCGCAGCGGCCCTACGGAAGGGAACGGGGTGAGCGCAGCCCCGTCGCCTACCTCGGCTCGCGCTCTGCCTGGAGCAGCCAGGGCGTCTCAGCGTCCAGGGTGCTCACGGCGCGCTCGAAGTCGTCGGCGACCCCTTCGGCGACCAGTTCCACGGCAGGGCCGTACCCGTCGGCGGCCGCCTTCCTGAGTCCGGCAGCGTGCTGCAGGGCGCGCTCACGCACAGCGTGGAGCACGTCTTCCGTGCCGCCCCGCCAGCCGTAGGCCTGCAGCAGCAGACGCAGGCGGCGGGGACGGTCGGTGTCGGCGGGGAAGCCGTCGCCGCGGGCGACGTCGTGGGCGGTCAGCGGTACCCACGTCAGCGCCAGGAACGCCAGGTCGCGCACCGGTGCGGCGGGTCCGGCCAGGTCCCAGTCGATGAAGCCGACGAGCTGCCCGCCCTCGGGGTCGGAGGTGCTGGGGACAGGGCGCCAGACGGCGTTGTAGGGGGGCGGCGTCGTGGTGGCCGATGACCTCCCCGGCCCGCAGATCGCCGTGATCGCCGAACCAGTGCGCGTCCGGGGGTGGGGTGAAGGAGCGCGAGGCGTAGTGCAAGTCGCGCATCCAGCGCCCGGCAGCGACCAGTGCCGCCTCGCTGTGCGCCCACGCGGGCCAAGGCCGGCTGTCCCCGACGGTCTCGCCCTCGAGGTAGGTGAGCACCTCGCGGCCCTGCTCGTCGAGGCCGAGCACTTGCGGTGCCCGGGTGAAGCCGACAGCGTGCAGGTGGCGCAGCAGGGCGCGCACGCCTGCGGTGTGCTCCCCGGTGAGCCTGCGCACCGTCTGCCCGGCGCGGGTGGCGCCGTCGTTGCGGCCGCCGGCCATCCGCTCTTCCACGGCGGCGAACGTAGCGTCGTTCGCCGGCCTCGTCACGGGTTGATGCCACTGGTGGCGTGGTCGGTTGGCGGTCGAGCATGGCTGCACCGGAGGCGGGATGAGAGTCTGCGCAGTGAGCGTGAACTCGTCAACGGCCCTGCTCGGGGTGGCCGTGAAGTTGGGCGCCCGCTGCTCCGAGCGGGGCGAGCCTGGAGGTTCGTCGTCTTCGGTCGCCGGTCATCGAGCAGACTCCAGGAGTGCGTCGCGTCCTGCTCCTGACCTCCCTGCTGGTGGCGATCACCGCCTGCACTTCCCCGACCGACCCGGTCAGGACCTCCCCCGCTGAGCAGGGTGAGCTTGAGAGCTCGGCGGTGAGCTCGGACTCCTTCTGGGCCGACGATCTCGGGTCAGGGTGCCAACCGCCGCCAGATGCGGTGGAGGGCGGCGCCTGGTCGTGCGCAGAGCAGACCACTCCGGACCCGCAGGCCGAGCAGGAGCGGTTGGCGGCCCTGACCCAGGAGGCGCAAGACTCCTCAGCGCAGGACGCCCAGCGGGCCGAGGAGGAACGGCTGCAGCAGGTGATGGCTGGGGACGAAGCTGCGCACCCCGAGCTGACTGCTGAGGACGAGGCGCTGGCGGCGTCCGGGGACCTGCCCGCGGACCGGGGATCGCTGCTGATCCGCACCGACTTCACCCACCAGCCGCGGTGGGAGGCGTTGGTGGGCGCTCTGCAGACGCCGAGCCCGGAGGGGTTCGTGCCCTTCCTGAGCACCGTCGAGCACCAGCGGTGGGCGGGCGCGTCCATCGCCGATGTGGCGGCGGCTGCCCCACCGGACGTGCTGCTGGTGCTCGCCGATGCGACGGCGCTGTCCTCGCCGGAGGTGCCGCTGCTGGTGCTGCAGGTGCGTGGTGGTGCCGTCCAGC
The DNA here is from genome assembly GCF_050871405.1 of Kineococcus esterisolvens. Lineage (NCBI taxonomy): Bacteria > Bacillati > Actinomycetota > Actinomycetes > Kineosporiales > Kineosporiaceae > Kineococcus > Kineococcus esterisolvens. Next base: position 65,155 of record NZ_JBJLRI010000013.1, on the reverse strand, counting down.
AGCTGCGCGTGGCACCGCAGGCCCTGGCGTCGGTGGAGAACAACCTGTCGATCGCCAACACGGACTGGGAGGACTTCGCAGGCTCCACCGATCCTGACGGGGTCTTCCGCGGCTTCGCCTGAACGCCGATCACTGGCGGTGGGCGGGGTGGTGGCGCGGCCGGGCGCCGCGACACCCGCCTTGTGGCACGGGGGTCAGCGTGAACAACGCGGCATGACCGTGACACCGCGTGTAGCGCGGTGTCAGCGAGCATCTCGGTGGGCAGAGCCGAGGGCTTGTGCAGGGTCCGACCCAGTCGACGCACCGCCACCAGCGTGGGTGGGGTCTTTCCCCTCGGGGAGACGCCCCCCCGCCACCTGATCGGCGACCCGGACGAGTTCGAAGACCACGCCGATCGGTTCGTCGCGCCGGGGGCGATCGAGGGTGATTCGCTGCAGCCATGCGCATCTTCTTCACCGGCGGCAGCGGCAAGGCTGGTCACCACGTCGCGCCGTACCTGGCCTCCCGGGGGCACCAGGTCACCAACGCTGACCTCACCCCGCTGGGCCACCCCGAGGTCACCGACCTCCACGTCGACCTGACCGACGCCGGGCAGGTCTACTCGGCGATGGTAGGCATGCCCACGATGGCCGACCTCGACACCCCGGCCCCCGGTGGGGGCACCGGGTCGGCGTACGACGCCGTCGTCCACTTCGCCGCCATCCCCCGGATCCTCCTCGCCCCGGACGCCACGACGTTCGCGGCCAACGTCCTGGGGCAGTACAACGTGCTGGAGGCCGCGACCCGGCTCGGCATCCGCAAGGTGGTCTTCGCCTCCTCGGAGACGACCTACGGCGTCTGCTTCGCCCGAGGCGAACGCAAGCCGCTGTACGTACCCGTCGATGAGGACCACCCCGTGGTGCCGGAGGATTCCTACGCCATGTCGAAGGTGGCTGGGGAGGTGGTCGCGCGCTCCTTCCAGGCCCGTACCGGCGTAGACATCTACGGCCTGCGGATCAACAACGTCATAGAGCCCCACGAGTACACCGAGATGTTCCCGCCCTTCTTGGCGGACCCGTCGTTGCGACGGCGCAACCTCTTCGCCTACATCGACGTCCGCGATCTAGGCCAGATGACTCTGCGCGCTCTGGAGACCGACGGGCTCGGTTTCGAGATCTTCAACGTCGCCAACGCCGACATGTCCGTCGCCGCGAGCACCCAGGAGGTCATCGACACCTTCTACGGCGGTGTCGAGGTGCGCCGAGAGCTCGGCCGGGACGACACCTTGTACAGCATCGACAAGGCCCGCGACCTGCTCGGCTACGCTCCGCAGCACTCGTGGCGTGACGTCCTGGACGACCCCCGTGCCGGGGTGTGATCTCCGCTCCGGGAGAACGAGCAGTGGCGTCCGTCGGTACCCGGTGGCATCGCCTGGGATGTTGGTCGAGTGGTTCGCACCGCCTGCAGTGCGGGATGACCGTGACGTCGCGGCAGCAGCGGAGGCGTCAGACGGAGACGACCTCGACGAGCTCGTCCGCGCCTTTGAGGTCCCCAGCATTGCGGGTGTAAAGGCGAGCGTCGTGCGCGTGGGCGGTGGCGGCGATGAGCAGGTCCATCGTGCGACCGCGCGGTTGCCGTCCCGCAGCTACGACTGCGGCGGCCAGTTGCCCGTAGCTGGCGGCGACGGCTTCGTCCAAGGGCAGGGCGTCGAATCGTCGCTGGAGGAGGGACAGTCGGCGCAGGCGTTCGGCGCGGACTGCCGGGTCGACCGTCACCAGGACTCCGAAGTGCAGTTCGGCCAAGGTCGCGGAGCTGATGGCCAGTTCTCCGGGTAGCGGGCCGATGTCGTGGGCGATGACGACGCTGGTGTCCATGACCGCCCTCACCGCGGTTCCCAGGGGTCGCGGATCTCGGAGTCGATGAGGTCTCGGTCCTGTTCCCACGTCGGGTCGGCGGGTCCGGAAAACAGTTCCTCCACGTCGGTCCAGGTGCGCCAGGACCTGGCGTTGGCGGGGACGAGCCGAGCACTGACCCGGCCGGCCACGGTGATGGTGACCTCCTCTCCCGCTTCTGCGCGGCGGACGAGATCGGAGGCCTGTTGGCGCAGTTCGCGAAGACCGACGACTGTCATGGGGTCAAGGTAGCACTTGTGCTACTAGGTGGCCCTGGTTGTTCTCGACGCGCACCGCGGGATGAGCGGACCTGCCCGCAAGGCGCCATGAGCGCGCACCGCAGGAGCCGGTGGGCTACTCGCCCTCGGTTCTCGGTGGTCTGCGGGTGTTGTCCTCGCTGGTGGTGGTCTGTGTCGGTGGAGAGGGCATCGAGCGCGAGTCGCTGGGTGTCCAGCCGTAGATCGTCGACTGCACCGCTCCGGTCCGCACGAGGGGGTCGGCGACCTTGGACCTGACGTCTCGGCGCTTGTCGGCCCAGCTCCTGCGCCGGAGCAAGATCTGCAGCAGCCGGATCAGGACGGCCAGGCCGAGCACGACCCAGATGCCGACGCCGATGTAGCCGGCGAGGACGTCGCCGCCGCCCGTGGAGGTCGGCGCAGCCTGGGTGGAGTACGCGGTCATGGCTCCTCCTGCGGCCGTCGTCGGCTGGTGATGCCTGTCCACCGTGGCACGTGCGGGCGGCAGGCGACCAGCGGGAGCCTGCCGCCCGCACCATGAAGCAGTGGGGCGTGCAGCTGCCTGCGCGGGGCTCGGGTGTGCTCGCCGGCTCGTCCTCGAGTGCGTTGCATCTGACCCGCAGTCGTGATCCGCCGGGCCCCCGATGTGCCGCGGGCGGACGCCCGGAGGGGCTGCGGTGACCGCTCGCAGATCGTCATGTCAGGACGTCGCCGCCTGCCCATGATCGCATCCGGTGCGCGGGATGACCGGATGTGTGTGCGGACTTCCGACGGCGGGTTAGGTCTGCTCGAGCCTGTTGCTGCGGCCGATGGGAACCTGGACGCGCTCAGCTGGAGACGGGACGCAGGCCCCGGTGGACCCCGCGGATGGCGGCGACCGCGCCCACTGAGGCCGAGCAGGTCAGCGCGGCACCGGTGGTCAGGACCAGCCACACGATGATCCACAGTGCGTCCGAAGTCGCCAGGGGCGGCGCGGCGAGCAGCGCGGCCGGTGTCAGGGCGAACAGGGCGCCACGCCAGGTGCCCAGGGTGATCTCGCCCAGGGCGGTGGCGATGAGGAGGGTGCCAGCGGCCGCAGCGACCAGGGCGCCCGGGTGGGCCGGACCGCTGTCATCCAGGGGCCACCAGCCCATCCACGCCACCCAGGCCGAGCCGCCGAGAACCGCGACCGCCGCCGCCCAGGAGCGTTGAGGGCTCGGGAGGCGGGTGAGGAGCAGGTGCAGCCAGCTGACCGCGGCCGCCAGCACGCTGGCGGTGAAGGCGACGTAGAGGACGTTGAAGGCGACGTCGAAGGCGGTGGGGACCTGCAGCCCCGGTCGGCCACTGGTCAGCAGGTCAGCGAGCCCGGCGGCCGCGGCCGTCGTGGCGACACCGACGAAAGGCCTGGTGAAGCGGTCGGTGCCGACCGTGGCGATGGCGACGATGAGGCCGAGGACGGTCCAGGGCAGAAACGTGCTCTCGCCGACGACGGGGGAGGATCCCCAGCGCCACGCGGCGAACGCGGCGGTGGTCAAAGCTCCAGCCATCACTGCTCGTGGCCACGTCTGCTGCGTCACCGGCTCAGTGTGTCGAACCGCGTACCTGGTCTTGGGCGGCGAGGGCCGAGGTGACCCTACTCGGGTGCACGAGCCCACGGAGGGCGACAGCACGTCAGCGCGATGTCTTGGCCAGCGCAGTCGCTGACAGAGCGAGGCCTCGTCAACCATCCGCATCTCGGCATGAGAGCAAGATCATCAAGTGGCCGTCATGGCGCGGATTGCGGGATGACCGCGAGGTCTCGTCAGTCGTCGAAGACGGACCAGCAGATCGCGTTGCGTCTGGCTTGGTCTTCGAGCACCAGCTCCCGGATGCGCTCCGGGAGCTGCTCGCGCTGCCAGTCGCGCTCCAGCCGTCCGGTGGTGGGACCGGCCGTGCCCGCTGCCCGTGCCGCCTTGATCGCGTAGGCGGCGGCGCCGAGGTCATGCTCGGGCACCTGAGGCACGCACGCGGCCTGGCCGGCGGCGTAGGCGGCGCAGCGGGCAGCTCCCCGCAGCGGGCGGGCCGCTCCCATCGCGTGCCCGCCGCGGGCTCGGGCGTCCATCATCTGCACGCTGCCGCCGGTTCAGGCGCGTGCTGCCTCGATGGCCTCGCGTGGGCGGGTGTCCGAGGGTTGCTCGTGCTCGAAGAGGTGCAGCACGTGTTCGGCGCAGTCAGCGGCCCACAGGGCGAGGAGCCGGTGGTCCTCGTCGGTGAGTTCTCCGCCGCGGCGGATCGTGACCAGTCGCGGGTCGCGGACCTTCGGGAGGATCACGTGACCAGCGTGCCAGCAGCGGGGCAGCCGGGGACGATCTTCCGGTACAGCCAGCGGTCATCGACGAGTCCGTGAAGTCATCGACCGGCCATGATCGCGCCCGGAGGGCGCCCTGAGCGGTCAGCCGGGGTGCTCGAACCTTGGCGTCCGGACCCTGTAGTCGTAGGTTCGAGACGTGCTCGACCTCACTCTTGAACGACTGCTCTCCATCGAGCGGCGTGGCTGGGACTCGCTCTGCCGTTCCGAGGGCGGCACCTTCTACGGCCACGTCATGACGCCGGACGCGCTCATGATCCTGCCGAACGGCATGGTGATGGACCGCGACGCCATCGCGGGCTCCCTCAACGAGTCCCCGCCCTGGGCCTCCTACGAGCTTGAGAATGCTCGGGTCGTCCCCGCAAGTGACCACTCGGCCGCCCTCGTCTACAAGGCAACCGCCACCCGTGAAGGGGAGGCGCTGTCGTTCACAGCACTCATGTCCAGCGTCTACTGCCTCCTCGATGGGGAGATCCGACTGGTGCTCTACCAGCAGACCACCATCACGCACTAAGCCCGAGGAAGGTTGGAGCGCGATCAGAGCCGGTGGCTGACAGCGTTGGCGCACGACCCGTCCAGCTCTCAAGCCTTCCACCGGCTCGTGTTCAGCGATCGCCTGCTTCTCGACAACATGCCGGTGATCAGCATGCCCGTCGACCACTTGGTCTTCGACATGACCGCGCGCATCGCGATGATATGTGGGTGATCCGGGGGCTAACCTCCGGTCTGAGCCCAGATGGGCTCGAGTCCTCAGCGTGGAGGCACTCTCATGACCGTTCTGGGTCTTCGACTGACCCAAGGGCTGACGCCCTCCGGATTGCCCTCGGTGCGCCTCGGTGAGCCGTGGCTGGACACCTACCTCGACTTCCTCGCCGCGCGCTGCCGACCCAACAGCGTCCTGGCCGCCGGCTACGACCTGAAGGTGTTCTTCACCCTGATCGCGAAGGCGCCGGCGGAGGTGACCGCCGCCGACGTGCTCGGGTTCATCACCGCCCAACGCACCGGCTCCAACGAGGCCAGCAGCCCGGTGATCGCCGTCGTCGACGACGCGCCCGCAGCGGTCAGCGCCCGAACCGTTCGCCGCCGGTTGTCCAGCATCAACGGCCTGCCAACACCCGAGCCCACCGCATCGGCAACCTGCGCACCTTCTTCATCCGCATCCACGACTGGGACTGGCCCGAGGCTCCACCCACTGTCCCCGTTCCCTTCGGCGACCTGCCCCGGCAGGAGAAACCCCTTACCAAGACCCTCGACGACGCCGCCGCCGCGAAGTTTCTGCGCGTCGCCCAGGCCCGACCGCGCCTTCTCGAGCGGGTCGTCTGCGAAGTTCTCATCCGCACCGGCCTGCGCGTCAGTGAACTCACCGGCCTGCGCCGCGACGCCGTCCGCCGGATCGGCGCCGGGCACTGGCTGCACGTCCCCGTCGGCAAACTCCTCGACGACCGCTACATCCCCCTGCACCCCCAGCTCGTCGACCTCATCGCCGACTACCGACACCACCACGTCGACCCCGCCCACCCGCTGCTGCTGCCGCGGGAGAACGGCACACCGATGGACCGCTACAGCGTCACCCGCTGCCTGAACAACGTCGCCACCGCGGCCGGCATCGGCCACGCCCACCCCCACCAGATGCGCCACACCCTCACCACCCAAGCCATCAACCGCGGCATGAGCCTGGAAGCCATCGCCGCCCTCCTCGGGCACCACTCCATGGACATGACCCTTCGCCACGCGAAGATCGCGAACCGCACCGTCACCGATGAGTACTTCGCCGTCACCGAGAAGGTCGAAGCCCTCTACGCCCAGGACGACAGCACCGCGTTGCCCGCTTCCGCGGCCGGACCGGAGATGGCGCGCCTGCAGCGCGAGATGCACCAGCGAATGCTCGGCAACGGCTTCTGCACCCGACCCCCGGCGCTGGACTGCACCTTCGAATCCGTCTGCGAAACCTGCACCTTCTTCCAGACCTCGATCGCGTTCCGGCCGACCCTGCAGGCCCAGCACGACCACGCTGCCGAGCATGATCAACCGGCCCGTCAGCAGCTCTTCGCGGGCATCCTCGGCGACCTCGACGAGTCTGCGTCCTGAGCCCCTTGACACCGATCACCCACATGAGCGGGATGACCGTGAAGTCGCCCTGCCCGCTGATGACGTTCGATGGTGGTGAGGCCGTAGTCCTACCAGCGCGGAAAGGGCCGGTGTGGTCGGGTAGTCGTCATTCGGTGGACGGGGCGCCGCCGGACGGGGCGCCGCCGGACGGGGCGCCGCCGGGTGCTGCGCCGCCGCCCATCCCGGATGCGGCCTGCTGGGTGACGCTGCCGGCGTAGTCGTTCGTCGGGTCGCGGTAGATGGTGTGCACGTGGCCCCAGCCGCTGGTGGTGACGCCCTCGACGTCCGCGCCTGCCGATCCGTTCTGCGCCTGGAAGGAGACGTACACGTTCGGCCCGGAGATGGAGAAGGAGATCCCGTCGCCGGTGCTCATGTCGTAGGTGGTCTCGCCCGACCAGGCCACGACCGTGCCGTCGAGAGTGGCCTCGATCCGGGCGAGGGTGGTGGCGGTGCTCTCCTCGTCGGCCATGCCCGCCCAGTTGGCGATGAGCTCGAGCAGCAGCTGCTTCTGCTCCTCGGTCAAGTCCGCGCCGGTCAGTCCGGTGCCGGTGGCGAAGTCGCAGGTGTCGCCGGGGGCGCAGGCGCTGACCTCGCCTGAGGTCAGGGTCGCCTGCTGCTCGGCGGTGAGGCTGTCGAAGAAGGCGAAGGCGTCGGTGTAGATGCCGTCGAAGGGCTGCACCTCGTTGCCGTCCTCGTCCGTGTAGGCAGCCGGCTGCACCCCCAGGTGGGTCGGGGCGAAAGTGATCGCGCCGGAGGCGCCGTCGAGGGTGGCGTTGATGCCCAGGTGGTGTCCGCCGAACTGGACCTCGAAGGCATTGGTGGTGGAGGGGTCACCGAAGAAGGCGATGTAGTACTGGCCCAGGCTCTCTTCGGTGGAGTTCGAGTTCTCGAGCAGGTACTCATCCCCGCCCATGATGGCGGTGACGGTCTGGTAGGCCTCGTCGCTGAGCAGTGCTTCGAGTACGGCCAGGGCGGCGCTCTGCTGCTCGACGGTGAGGTCGGTGAGGTTCAGCCCGGCGCGCTCGACGAAGGTGACGGGGAAGTTCGACCAGGAGGTGGTCTTGGTCTCGTCGTCGTAGGCGTAGAGCACCGCCTCGCGCTGCTCCTCGCTCAAGGTGGCCAGGAAGGCCTCGGCGGCGGCCGCGGTGTCGCTGATGGTCTGAGCGGTGGTGGTGGCGTCGGTGGTCGATGCGGCCGCGGCGTCCGTGATCGAGCTGGAGGTGGAGCTGCTCGCCGCCGAGCTGGTCGTCGAGCTGGTCGCTGCGTCGGTGCTCGTGGTGCTGCATCCGGTGAGGGCGAGGCCCCCGGCCAGCAGCACGGCGGCCATCCAGGTGGTCCGGGCCCGCACAGGTCGTCGTCGTGCGGGGGCAGGGGTCGCGTCGATCTCCGTCATGGCACTCACGGTGGACAGCTGTGCTTTGCAGAAGCTGTGAGCAGTCAAGGGGGAGCGGGTGCATCGGTGGGAGCTGACTCAGCGGTGCTCCGCGACGGTGCACAGGCCTCAGTCGAACGCTCGCTCTTCGACATGACCGCTGAGTCGTCAGCCGTGCGCAGGGCGGCATGCCCGTGTGCTCCGCGAGGTCGTTCAAGCGGGCTGCAGTCGCTCGCGCAGGACCTCCACGCCGGGGCCGCTGAGCGCGGCCAGCCCGGCGGGGCGTCCTGAGAGCACCAGCAGCAGATCCAGGTCAGGGCCGTGCACCTGCTGGCCGGTGCCGTGCGTCCACGGGGAGTCGGTGGAGATCAGGTGCAGCCCTGCCGCACGCTCGGGACCGCCCATGAAGCGGTTGCCGACCACGTGGGCCAGGCAGGCGGTGACGACGCGGGCGGGTGAGGAGTAGCTCAGCTGCAGGGGGCGGGCGATGTCCTGGGCGTGGATGACCAGGTCCATGAGGGGGTCCAGGGGGCTGCTGCCGGGGAAGCGCCGGGTGGAGTCAGCGCTCTGGCGCAGCTGCTCGAGCAGTTCGGCGGTGCTGTAGCGCTGCGCGCGGGCGGCGGCGAGGTTGATCTCCATCCGGTCGAAGGAACCGCGGGCCTTGACGGCCTCACGTACCAGCAGCGGCACGCTCAGGCGGGTGGTGGTGGTCAGGTGGGCGATGACGTCGCGCACGCTCCACGCAGGGCACAGCGAGGGCGTTCGCCACTGCTCCTCGGTCAGGGTCGCTGCCCGGTCGGCGAGGCGGCGTCGTTCGTCGGCGACAGCAGCGGTGGTGTCGGACAGGGTCAGCGGCGGTGGCACAACGCTCATGATCGTTGGACTGATCGGGTGTGCGGGACTCATCGGTGCGTCATGGCCGCGACGTGGCTGCCGCACCCCGCTCGTCACCCCGACGGAACGGGTTCGTCGACCCGGACGACTCCTGCTCGTCGGAGATCCGCCGTTCGAGGGTGATGATGACGCGGTCGGCGCCGGACCGCATCGCCCGCTGTCGTTCACCGCCGCCAGCACCGCACGGCCGGTCCCCGGCCCGGGTGGCCCTGGTGGGCGCCCACGCCAGTACGCGTCGCCACCGTTGCAGAGAGGCTCGCCAGGCGCCGGCGAGCCGCCGGTCAGCGGCGTGGTGATGACCGGGCGCACGCCGAGGGCGCGCTGTGGAGGAGCGAGTAGCGCCAGAAGAGGTGCCGACGCACCACTGCTCCGGGAGTCAACCGGCGTGCGACGTCCCGGATCTCTCGGAGGGTCGTGGTGGCGGGGGCGACAGGTGCCGTCACGGCGATCGGGCGCCGGCTGGATCGCCGTTGCAAGCTCGTGACGCCTCCCACGACGACGTTGGCCGGGACGGCCAGGGCGCTGAGGACGTGGTCGGTGGGGGTCTGCGCGCGGTAGAGGCCGAGGACGAGCAACGTGCCCCCCGGCGCCAGCAGGTCCCGCAACCGGCTCAGGGCCGGCCCGAAGGGGACGTGGTGCAGGACGGCCAGTGCGGTGATGACGTCGTACCCGCCGGGCAGGTCAGCGGTCAGCAGGTCCTCGCAGCGCAGTTCGACGTTCCCCCCACGGGTCGACAGGCGCCGGGCGGTGTCGATGCTCGCCGGGTCGGCGTCCAGCCCTGTGACGTGCCGCGCGCGAGGGGCGAGTCGGCGCACCAGGTCACCGGTGCCGCAGCCGACGTCGAGGACGGTGCCGACGCGTTCGGGCAGGTGCCGCTCGATCCACCGGTGGTAGTGAGCGTTGTGGTCCCACGGGTGCTGCTGGTTCCACTCGTCGCACCAGTTCAGTGCCCGTCGGCCGACTGCCGCCACGGTCGTCTCGAACCCCCGTCCGCACGTCGCGTCGGTGGAGCCAAGCAGTCCTGGGCCGGTGCGGCAAGACCGGCTGGGCTCGGGACGTCGCCCCCGGTCACCCGCACGTCGAGCACGTCCGTCCGCGTCCTGCTGTGCCCGGCGGGCGCGGAACCGTGCTCGCGGCAGGACGCCTGGGCGCGAGGGTCGGGGTCCGCGACCCGCAGGGCAGCTGCCTCGTGCAGGTCCAGGACGGTGTTCAGCAGGGCCGTTCCCGCGCCCGAACGGTGGGCAGTCAGGTGTTGAGGTGGTCGCCGAAGGAGGAGAGGTCGTCGTCCTCGCCCACCGCCCACGCCTCCACGGCGGGTGCCGCCAGGATCGCGTCGATGAGCTGAGCCGGTCCACCGATGAGGGTGGAGTCGAAGTCGATCTCACTGGCCAGGCACCAGGAGCGGTCCGCCGGCCACAGCAGGTTCGGTGACTGCGGGGAGAACCAGTCGTCGGTGACCTGGTGGCCCGTGGCCAGGGCGGCGTGCAGCGGGCCGGTGAGGAGCACGTGGTCGCGGCCGGGCAGGGGCAGGCGCGGGGCGTTCAACGCCTCCTCGAGCACGTCGGGCGGTGTGGCCGGCACCGGTTCCGGCGCGTGCGGCCCCGGGCCTTCGGAGAAGGCCAGGACCAGGGCGCTGGCGCCGGTGAGCCAGCCCCAGCCCTCCCACAGGGCCTGGTAGCACTCCTGCTGCCCGGTGCGGTCGCCGGTGAAGGGGGCCAGCACGTCCAGCAGCGCTTCCAGGACCCTCGGGTGCAGCGAGCCCCGCTCGACCCGGACCTCGCCCCAGCGGCCCTCGCGGGAGGTGGGCAACTCCGCGCCAGCGGCGGGGGTGGTGATGGCTTCCCACTGCATGAGCGCGTGCGCGGTGCGCCCGGTGCGTTCGCACACACCTGCCCAGGTGGTCGGCTCGGCCGCCGGTCGCGGGTCGACGGGGTGCAGCACGCGCGCGTAGGTGGCGTAGCCGCTCGGCACCGTGCGGCACACCGCGCCGAAGCCGCCGCGCAGGCGCGGGGCGATCCAGTCGCCGACCGAGGGGTCGAGCACCGCGTGCAGTTCTCCCGTGCTCACCAGGTCATCGTCCTGCCCCGATCGTGACGCTGCTCGCTGTCGCCCTGCTGGCCTCCGCCCCCGCGGTGGCAGCGCGGGTCGTCTGGCGGTTCACCGCTGCCGGCAGAGCTGCCGAGGCGTTCCAGGAGCGCCCTGCTCCACCGCAGTGCCCGGAGATCACCGCTCCGCAGGGCCGGGCGGCGACCGGGAGCCCGCCGTGCACGCCGGCGGTCGGAGGCGCTGGGGGTCTCGCCGTTCGCGCGCGGGAGCAGGGCAGCGGGAGGAGGGGTCACCTGGTGCGACCGGAGTCGCGCTCGCGGCGCACCGTGGTGCGCTTGCCGCGCAGCGTGGCCCCGCGCAAACCCCGGATGACCTCCTCGGCCTTGTCGGCGGGCACCTCCACCAGCGAGAACCGCTCGGTGATCTCGATGGCTCCCACGTCCCGGCCGGTCAGGGAGGACTCCCCGGCGATCGCTCCCACGAGGTCCTGCGGCCGGATGCCGGCGGTGCGCCCCGCCCCGACGTACAGGCGCGTCATCGGCCCCGCGCCCTCGCGGCGCGCCGAGGAGCGACCCCGGCCACGCTCGGACCCGGTGCCGCGCCCGCCGGCTGCGGTGCTCGCCGGGCGTTCCTGCGGGATGTCGACGTCGTCGTCGTCGCGCCCGCCGGTGGCCTCGTGGGCGAGCTTGACCGCGGCCAGGGCGATCTGCAGGACGTCGAACTCGTCGCCGAGGGCTTCCACGACCGGGCGGAAGCGGTCCAGCTCGTCGGTCAGCAGGCTCTCGCGCAGCGCCGCGCGGGTCAGCTCCAGGCGCCGGGCGTGCAGGTCGGCGACCGTGGGCAGCGCCTCGACGGCGATGCGCTGGCCGGTCACCCGCTCGATCGTCTTCAGCATCCGGTGCTCGCGGGAGTCGGCCAGGGTGATGGCCACGCCCTCGCGCCCGGCGCGCCCGACACGGCCGATGCGGTGCACGTACGACTCCGGCGCGCTGGGCACGTCGTAGTTCACGACGTGGCTCAGGTGCTCCACGTCCAGGCCGCGGGCGGCGACGTCGGTGGCCACCAGCAGGTCCGCGCTCTGCGCCCGCAGGCGGCCCAGCACCTTCTCGCGCTGGTCCTGGCTCATGCCGCCGTGCAGGGCCTCGGCCCGGTACCCGCGCCCGTTCAGGCTCTCGGTGACGGTGTCCACCTGCTCGCGGGTGCGGCAGAAGACCAGGGCGGCGCTGGGCGCCTCCACGTCCAGCACCCGGCCCAGCGCGGCGGTCTTGTGCGCGCGCGGCACCAGGTAGGCGCTCTGGCGGACCTTGGGCACCTGCCCGTCGGCGACCGGGGCGCGCTCGATGCGCACCCGCACCGGGTCGCGCAGGTGCCGGCGGGCCAGCGCCGCCGTGCGAGCGGGCATGGTCGCGGAGAACAGCACCGTCTGGCGCTGTTCCGGCGCGGCGGACAGCAGCGCCTCGATGTCCTCGCTGAAGCCCATGTCGAGCATCTCGTCGGCCTCGTCGAGCACCACGGTGCGCAGCGCCTCGAAGCTCAGCGAGCCGCGCCCCAGCAGGTCCAGGGCCCGGCCGGGGGTGGCCACGACGACGTCCACACCCCGCGCCAGGGAGCGCAGCTGCTGGCCGACGGGAGTGCCGCCGTACACCGGCAGCACACGGGCGCCGAGCTCGCGGCCGTACTTGTACATCGCCTCCGAGACCTGCACGGCCAGCTCCCGGGTGGGGGTCAGCACCACGGCAGTGGGGGTGCCGGGTCGCTCGGGCAGCGGCGCGAGGACCTGCAGCAGGGGCAGCGCGTAGGCCGCGGTCTTGCCGGTGCCGGTGGCGGCGACCCCGAGGACGTCGCGCCCGGCCAGCAGCGGTGGCACGGCCTCCTGCTGGATGGGCGTGGGTTCCTCGTAGCCGAGCGCGGTCAGCGGGCGCAGCAGCTCCTCGCGCAGGGCCAGGTCGGCGAAGGTCTGGCCGTTCGAGGTCTGCTCGGCGGGGGCGGAGCCGTCGGGTTCACTCATGCTGCGAGTGTGCCCACTGCACCCGCTGCACCGCGCCGCCGGCCCACTCCACGTGCGGTCCGCGGTGGACAGCGGCGTAGACGCGGTCGCGCAGCCGGTTGGCCTGCTCGTCGGTCAAGGTGCCGCCCAGGGGACGCAGCACCAGCCTCAGCAGCACGTTGACCTGCCCCGGCCGGGTGCCCAGCCGGTGCTGCGCAGCCGGTGGCAGGTCCTCGTGCGGGGTGGTCGCCAGCACGGCGACGGACTCGAGGTCCTCGGCGTCGGCGCCGAGGGCGGTGCGGACGTCGTCGCCGAGCAGTTCGGCGTCGACGCCGGCGTCGGTGACGATGGACAGGTCCCGGCGCACCGGTGGATGCGAGGACACCGGTCGCCACGGCGACAGGTCGAGCAGTTGCGCCGCGACGCGGGGGTCGTTCGAGCGCAGGGTGCGGATGTCGTCGATGCCTTTTCGCAGCATCAGGGCACGGTCCAGACCCATCCCCAGGGCCAGGCCACCGGTGCGGGCGGGGTCCAGGCCGGCGCCGGTCAGGACGTGGTCGGCGATCAGTCCGCACTCGGCGAGTTCGACCCACCCGGCAGGGGTTCGCACGTCCACCTGCGCCCCGTCGCGCGTGTACGGGTGCACCGCCGGAACGGTGCGCCAGTCGGCTCCGGGCAGCACCGCCTGCACGAGCAGGGCGATCATCTGCTGCAGGTCGTCCCGGCCGGGCAGGGGCGAGGGGTCGTCCGCCCCGGCGACGACGACGCGCCACAGGTCCACCTGGTGAGGGGTGCCGACGTGGAGGCGGTCGATGCTGTCGCGGCGGTGGACCACCCCGGGCAGCGCCAGGAGCACGTCGAGCCCGGGGCGCGGGCCCGCGGCGGCGAGGTCGCGCAGCACCGGGGGGATGCCGGCGCTGGTGTGGCTGCGCAGCATGACGGTCTCGGCGACGTAGCGGCTGTAGCGAGCGTCCCGGGTGACGTCGCCGGGTGCGTAACCCAGGCGGTCGTAGTTGTCCTCCACGGCGACCAGCGGGTGGCGACGTCGCACGTCGAGGTCGCAACCCCACTCGTCGGTGAGGGCGGCCAGCACGTCGTCGAGCAGCAGTTGCACCGCGTGCGGGCCCTGGGCGGGATCGGTGAGGTCGCGCAGCTGGAGCGCGCGGAGCAGATCACGTGCGGGCAGGAGGGAGGCGGTCGTTCTCACGGGTGGTCCTTCGCGTCGTCGGTCCGGTGGGCGACACCCCCGGCCGACGGCCCCGTGACGGGCTACCGGCAGACCTCGGCGCCCGCACGGCTGCTCAGCAGCCGGGGGCGGGTAAACGGGGTCACGATCCGGAGCACGCGCCCACGGTAACGCGCACGGTCTCCACCGTCCACGGTCGCCGCCGTCGGCTGCGCGGGCCGGGCGCGGCCCCCGCGCCCCGCGCTCAGGCCGAGGGGGCGCAGGGCGGTACCGCACCACCACCTCGTGGCCGGGAGAACTACGGCGAGGTGCCTCGGGCCGTCCCGACGGCGCCGTGGCGGACCGGGACTGCTCGGTCGTCGACCGCTGCGGGTACGCGTGTGAGCCCCGCCGACGGTGGGAGGACGCTGCACGCACCGAACGGCGGAGGTCCTGGCCCCGCGCGCCGTGCTGGGATCGGCGGATGACCTCCCGCGGTGACCTGGCGGACCTCGTGCGGCGCGCTGCGGAAGCGCAGGCGAACCGCCACGAGGGACTCGTGGTCGCCGCGCTGCGGGGTGAGCGGTCCGCGGTGCACGGTACGGGCAGCACCGGGGGCACGGGGTCCACTCCGGACGGGGACACCCTGTTCCAGATCGGGTCCGTCACCAAGGTGTTCACCACCCTGGCCCTCGCGGCGGCGGTGACACGGCGTGAAATCACGATCGACACCCCCGTGGACGACCTCCTCGGCATGCCTTCGCCGACAGCGGATCCGCCGATCACGCTGGGTCACCTGGCTGCGCATTCCTCCGGGTTGCCGCGCCTACCGCCCGGAGTGCTGCTGCGCGGTCTCCGGCAGCGTTCGGACCCCTACCGCGGGTTCGGCCCCGACGACCTCGTCACCGGCTACAGCAGGGCCCGGTCCAGAGCGCGCCCCGGACGACGCTTCCGGTACTCCAACTTCGGCGTCGCCCTGCTCGGGGAAGCTCTCGCACGACACGCGGGGACCTCCTGGGACCGGCTCGTCGCCGCCGAGGTCACCGGCCCCCTGGGGTTGCGGGACACGGTGCCGCACGTGCGCCCCGACCAGCAGGACCGGCGGGCCACGGGGCACTCGGCCCGCCGCCGGCCGGTGCCGGACTGGGACCTGGGCGCGGTCGCGCCGGCCGGTGGCCTGTGGTCGAGCGCGCACGACGTCCTGCTCTTCCTCGGCGCGCACCTGGAGCCCGGGGGCAGCGAGGTGCCCGACGCGCTGCGACTGGTGCAGCAGCCGCGGTTCCGGGCGAACCGGTGGATGCGGCTGTGCCTGGGCTGGATGCTCACCCCGCTGAGGCGGTCCGGGCGTTCGGTGCTGTGGCACAACGGCGGCACCGGCGGGTTCTCCTCCTTCGCCGGGTTCCAGCCCGAGACGGGAGCGGGGGTCGTCGTCCTGAGCAACACCGCGCGTTCCGTGGACCGGGCGGGGATGGGCCTGCTGGAAGAGCTCGTGCACGGAGCCGCCACCCCCTGATGCCGGACCCGGTGCACCGGGCCTCGTCCGTGGTCGTCCACCAGTCGCCGCTGACGGGGGCTCAACGGATCCCCCGACCGTGCAGCGGGTACGCCGTGACCGTGCACGTGCGCCTTGCGCCACAGCGCAGCGGCCTCGCGCGCACGAGCGGGTCTCAGCTGTCGGAGTCGCCGTGCCAGCGCTCCCCGGCCGTCACCAGGGCAGCGGTGGCGAGCATGAGTCCTCCCAGGACGAGGAAGGTGCCGTGGACGTCCTCGCCGTTCGAGGTGATCCGGTGCGCGCCGGTCAGCACGACCAGGAACCCCGCGAGGGGCATGGTGATGACGGAGACCTTCCTCACGGGTCCAGCTCCTCCTCGATCGTCTCGGTCGACGGGCGAGGACCGCATCGACCGGGCCGGGCCGGCTCGAACAGCGCGGGCCCCTCCCGGTGCCGCGGTCGCCTCTGGCACCCCCTCCACGGCAGGTGAGCGACGCCTGTCCGTCGCCGCGTGCTTCGGTGGCGCTGCCGGCGCCGGGCCACGAGGCGGGTGGTGGGCACGGGCACCCGCTGCGGTGCACGCCACCGCGGCCAGGCCCAGCGGTAGCGCCACGTCACCAGGAGGGCGCCGGCGCACCCGCTCCCCGGCGGACCACCTCGAGCTCCTCGGAGGGCCGGCGCGCCCCTCGGCGCACTCGTGCGAGAGCGGCCGGACCCGCCGACCGGGACCGCCCGTGCTGGGCGCGCCCCCGCTCCGGTACCCGTCCTGCGCGTGGGGTTCACGAGCCGCGCGCACGGCGCCACGACCGCGCAGGGCTGCGACGGCGGAAGCGGCGCGCCTCAGCGCAGCAGCAGGACGTTGCGGTGCGCGGCGAGCTCCTCGTCGCCGGGTTCGTGGCCGGCGGGGATGCGCAGCGCGATCTGCGCCGGGGTGGTGCCCGCGGCGAACGCGCCGCGGAAGAGGGCACCCACCTGCTCGGGCTCCTCCACCAGCTCCCCGTGCACCGTGCTGCGCTGCCCGGCGCTGAGCAGCTCGGCGCTCGCGCCCCCGCGGAAGTTGATCCGCCACGGCGCGCTGGTGAAGACCAGGCGCTGACCGGCGACCTCGTGCACGCCCACGGGCACGTCGAAGCGGCGTCCGCTGCGCCGGCCGGTGACCGTGAGCACCGCCACCGGCAGGTGCCGGCCCAGCGGGCCGGGAGCCAGCCGGCGCACCACGGGGTTGGCGATGCGGTCGATGAGCCACTGGGGTGGGCGTCGGTCCTGCAGGGTGGTGGGGTTCACGGGTGCTCCTGGTCGGCGCCGGCGCCGGCGGCGGTGGCGGTGGATCGACTGGTGGGTCGGGCGCTGGTGTCGCGGTGAGCTCACCCGGCGCGGCGCGAGCGCATCGCCTTCAGCTGGGTCAAGGAGGGGTCGGTGCTCAGGCGGGCGTACCCGGGGGAGTCCACCGCGTGGGCGGTGATGCGGCCGGCCTCGTCGAAGTGCAGGCCCCAGCCGTACGTCTTGGGCAGCGGGGAGGCCCGCAGACACGCGCGGGGAGAGGCGAAGTGCTCCTCGAGCAGTTGCTGCAGCTCCTCGGCCGGTAGCTGCTCCAGGCCCGCGGGCCGGCCGTCGACGGCTTCGCGGGCGCGCACCTCGGGCGAGGAGGCCAGCAGCACCTCTTCCTGCGTGTAGTGCCCGGGACGTGCGGTGAGCATCGCGTGCTGCACACCGGCCACCGTGGGCTTCGCCCGTGCCGGCGGTGCTTCGCCGGTGGGTGCCCGGCAGTCCTCGGCCACGGAGATGAAGGTGTCGCGGTAGCCCATGCCCCTTCCTACCGCGCTGCGCCGACACCGCGACAGGTCGGACATCGACACGACCGCGACGTCGTGCCCCGGCGGGGGAGCGGTGCGGCCGCCCGGCGATCGCACGAGGCGACCAGGACCGCGCCCGACGGCGTGACACGGCGCCGACCCCCGGGCCCGCCCGGCTGGTCCGCCGCTCCCCGGGTCACGCCTGTGCGGGTTCGCCCGGACCAGACGGTCATCGACGGTTGCGACCGCCGCCCGGCGGGCGCGGTCCCGGGTGGCCCCCTGGGCGCGTTCCTCACGTGTGCACGACGGCCTGGTCACCTCCGGGACCGAACAGGTGCAGGAGTTCCACCGTCCCCGTCCCGGCGGGGCCGAACCAGTGCGGTGTCGTGGTGTCGAACTCGGTCGCCTCGCCGGGCGCCAACGACAGCTCGCGGTCCGCGACGAGCACGCGAGCGGTTCCCGCGAGGACGTGGAGCCGGACGAAGCCCGCGTGCGACCGCAGGCGGACCTCGCGCTGACCGAGCACGTGCTTGAACACCCGGATCCGGCTGGGGTAGCGGGTGAGCGGGACGACGACGCCGCCGCCCGTCGACCGCTGCGGCGTGAGGTGCGTCCGCGGATCGCCGGTCCGCGCCTGCACGAGGTCGTCGAGCGCGACCCGGTGCACCCGTGCGAGCGGGATGAGCACGTCCAGCGTCGGCCGGCGCGCGCCGGTCTCCAGCCGCGACAGCGTGCTCGCCGAGATGCCCGACTCCGCCGCCAGTCGATCGAGGGTCAGCCCCCTGGCCGTGCGCAACGCCCGCAGCCGCGGCCCGATCCGCCCCAGCACCTGTTCGAGGTCCTCGGCGCCCTCCCGGGTGCTCTCCACCGGCCGAGTCTGACCCGCTCCTTGCGGAGACTGCAAGATCGCTGGGCCCGGCGGCCGGTTTCGCGGATGCTGTTGCGAATCGTTCCCGACAGGAGTGTCATGACCACCACGCTCGACCCGAGCTCACCGTCCACCGCCCTGGGTCCACGACGCCGGTGGACGATCCTGGCCGTCTGCGCCTCCAGCCTCTTCCTCGTGGGACTGGACACCACCGTCGTCAACGCCGCTCTCCCGTCCATCGCGGCCGACCTCGGTGCCGGAGCGCTCGCCCTGCAGTGGATCGTCGACGCCTACACGATCGTCTTCGCCAGCCTGCTGATCACGTCCGGGGCGCTCGCCGACAGGTTCGGTCGGCGCAGGACGCTGCTCACCGGGATGGTGGTGTTCGCCGTCGCCTCCGCGGCCTGCGCTCTGGCGACGGGTGCCGGCTCGCTCGTCGCGGCCCGGGCCCTGCAGGGGGTCGGGGCCTCGATGCTGACGCCGGTGGCGCTGGCGATCGTGGTCACCGCGATGCCCGACCCGCGCGAGCGAGCCCGGGCCATCGGGGTCTGGTCGTCGGTGTTCGGGCTCAGCACCGCGGTGGGGCCCCTGGTCGGCGGTGCCCTGCTCACGACGACGGCAGGCTGGCGGGGGGTGTTCTGGCTCAACGTCCCCGTCGCGGCCGCAGCCGTCGTCCTCGTCCTCGCGGTCGTGCCGGAGTCCCGCGCGCCGCGGCCACGCCCCCTCGACCCGTGGGGTCAGCTGCTGCTGGCGGGGGTGCTCGCCCTCGGCGTCGGGCTGCTCATCGAGGCTCCGCACCTGGGCTGGACGTCGCCGGCCACGATCGGTCTCGGCGCCGTCCTCCTGGCCGGAGGGGCGGCGTTCGTCGCCTGCGAGCGCCGCGTCCCCCAGCCGCTCGTCGACCCGTCGCTCTTCCTCCGCTGGTCGTTCACGGCGGCTGTGCTGGGGGCCGTGGCGCTCTTCACGGCGCTGTCGGCGACGCTGCTGTTCACGACGTACCACCTGCAGGTCGGGCTCGGCTGGGACGCCCTGACCGCGGGGACGGCCCTGTTGCCGCTGGCGCTCGGGGCGCTCGTCTGCGGTCCGCCGTCCGGTGCGCTGGTGGCGCGGTTCGGCCCGCGGCCACCGCTCCTGGTGGCGGCCCTCAGCACGGCGACGGGCGGCGTGCTCGCCTGGTCGGCGACGCAGGCGGACGGGACGCGCGTTCCCGTCCTGCTGCTCGGCCACCTCCTGATCGGCGTCGGGCTGGGTTTCGGCAACGCCCCCATCACGAACACCGCCGTGAGCGGGCTGCCGCCCGCGCGGTCCGGTGTCGCCGCCGGGATCGCCTCGACCGCGCGCCAGGTCGGGTCCGCCGTCGGGATCGCCCTGGCAGGAGGGGTCGTGGCCGGGGAGCGCACCGTGTCGACCTCCGTGTCGACGGCGGTGCGCGGAGGGTGGTGGCTGGTCGTGGGCTGCGGGGTGCTCCTGCTCGCCGCGGCGGCAGCGGCCCGCCGCCGGGACCCGGTCGTCCGGTGACCACCGGGTGACCCCGCGGCCGTCGCGGCGAATCCCCGGTGCGGCCCGCAGCGGGTGGGCAGCACGGCGGCTCGGCGTCGATCTCCGCACTCCCAGGCCCCGGCGGGGCGGTGCACAGGCCCACCACAGGGGGCCGCCCGACACAGGAGGGAGCCGGGAGGGACCCGGTGCCACCGGAATGAGGAACACCATGAGGATCACCAAGAGGGCCGTCGCCGCAGGCACCGCGGGCGCCGTCGCCGCGGGCGGGATCGGGCTGGTGCTGCTCGGCGCCCCGATCGCGTCGGCGGCCACGACCGACTCGTCCACGAGCTCGAGCATCGGGGTCGGTGACCGGCTCCAGGCCGTCAAGGACGCGCTGTCCGGGCTGGTCGGCGACGGCACCATCACACAGGCGCAGGCCGACGCGGTCGCCGGCGCGCTGAACTCCTCCGACGCGCTGCGCGGCCACGGCGGTCGCGGCGGGTCGGGCGGGGGGCGTGCGCTGGACCTGGACGCCGCCGCGGAGGCGGTGGGCATGAGCGCCGACGAGCTGCGCACGGCGCTGCGGGCCGACGGCGCCACGCTCGCGAGCGTGGCCGCGGACGAGGGGGTGGAGGAGCAGGTGCTCGTGGACGCCCTCGTCGCGGCGGGGACGGAGCGGCTGCAGCAGGCCGTCACCGACGGTCGGCTGACCCGGGAGCAGGCCGACGAGCGGATCGCGGAACTGCCCGACGAGGTCGCCGCGGCGGTCGACGGGGAGTTCCGCGGCGGCCGCGGTGGGGGGCGCCCCGGCACCGGGGACGACACCGCCACCAGCGACACCGCCACCAGCAGCGGCACCGCCGCCTGAGCGCACACCCGGGACCACCCCGCCGTCCGGCCCTCTGAGGGCCGGGCGGCGGGGGGAGCAGCATCAGGCCGCGTCCGTGCGCGCCCAGAACTCCTCGTGGGAACGGTGCAGCCAGCCGTCCAGCCAGGCCCGGTCGGCGTCCTGCGGCAGGTCTGCGGTGCGCGACTCCCGCTCGAGGTCGGCCTCGAGGTCGTCCAGCCGCGCCAGCACCTGCGCCAGGGACCTTTCCCCGCGCCGCACGGCGCGCAGTTCCGTCAGGTCCGGTTCCGGGACGGGCAGCGTGACCCGGCCGGTGCGCAGCAGTTCCAGCCCCTGCAGGCCCAGCCGCAGCGCGTGGGTGGCGGGTTTCGGGGCGTGGTCGGTGGGGGAGGCGCTGCGCGCCCGCCGCGCCGCGCCGGGCCGCCGCTCACCCGTGAGGGCCTGCCGCTGCGCGCGCAGGTGGCCCAGGAACCTCCGGCCCGCCGCGCGGCTGGCGAACCGCCAGGACTCGCGGCGCAGTCCCTCCCCGGCCTCCGTCACCCGCACCACCTCGGTCCCCGGGACCCACAGCGGCAGCAGGACCGCGGGGTTCCCGGCGAGTGCCAGCCGGGCCCACTTCCGCGCCCCGTACACGACGACGTCGAGGTCGCCGGGGCCGGAGGGTTCCCGCAGCCCGCGCGGGCGCTCCCACGCGGTGTGGAACTCGTACTGCTCGAACGGGACGAGCCGGCCGGTGGGGGTTCGGACGCGCGCGGCTCCGGTGGCGAACCGGCGGGGTTCCAGGCACAAGCCCACCTCGTCGCGGTCGTCCTGCCCGGCCAGCGCGGTGCCGTGGACGCCGCTGCCCACCCGGGTTCGCAGGACCGTCCCGGCCTCGGTGATGCGACGGGCCTCCTCGCCGGCGTGGGGGTGGGTGGTCACACCCCCACGGTAGGAGGTCGGCCTGCCGGGAGGCGACGGGTTCGCGGGTCCCCCTCGCGGTGCGGCGGTGGGTGCGGTGGGTGAGGTGGGGGCGAGCGGGCGCGCCGGTGCAGCCCGCGAGCCTCAGGGTTCCGCGCGTCCCGCGGCGGGCGGCAGCTCCCGCGCCATCTCGACCTCCCGCTGCCGCGGGTCGAGGGGGTACGGACCGGAGTTCCCCGTGAGCCGGAAACCGCGCCGGGCGTAGAAGGCCTGCGCCCGCTGGTTGTCCTCGTGGACCATCAGCCGCAGCACCGGCCCGTGCCCGGCGGCCCAGGCCTCGATCCCGTCCAGCAGCGCGTCGGCGACCCCGGCGCCGGGGCCGCGGTGGGAGGGGGCGACGTAGACGCCGACCAGCAGGGGAGCGGTGGAGGGGCCGGGGAGCCACCCGCCCATGGTGCCCACCCAGCGCCCGCCCCCGTCGACGGCGACGAGCACCGTGCCCGTGGCCGAGCGGCCCCGCCTCGCCCGTGCCCGCCACTCCGGCTCGTCGTGGCCCAGGGCGCTCTCCAGCGTCTCCAGGTAGGCGTGCGGGGTGTCCCGCAGCATCTCCAGCCGCAGTTCGCGCACGCGCTGCCAGTCGTCCTCGGTCGTCGCCCGGATGCGCACCCCCGCCACGGTGGTGAGCCTACCCACCGGGGAACCCCGCCGCTCACGTCACACGGAGGAAACACGAGGGTGGTTGAGTTCGTCCACACCGCCCCACCAGTTCCCGGAGGACCCGTGGCGAACCTGCCCGACGAGGCTCTCGACGCCTTCATCACGACCCGGCTGTCGCTCGCCGGCGTCGACCTGGACCAGTTGCCCGAGGTGGCCGACCCGGCCACCGGGGTCCCCACGCGCGAGGCCGCGATGGAGTCCCTGCGCACGTTCCTCGCAGGCCCCCTCGTGGACGGCGTCCGCACCGGCGGGACCGTCGAGGCGATCAACCGCTGGCAGCCGCGGTCCACCGGCGGCGACGTGACCACCGCCCAGGCCGCCGCCGCCCAGCAGACCGCCGCGCCGCTGGAGTACCCCTCCGTCGCCACGGCGTGGGCGCCGGGCTGGGAGGAGGCGCTGTGAGCGCGGCCGCGGACCGCGCCCTCAACCGCCGCACGTTCCTCGCCGCCGCGGCGGGGACGGGTGCCGTCGCGTACTCGGCCGCCACCTCGGTGCGCTCGGCGGCCGCCGCGGCCCCCGACGTCGAGGTGCGCTCGGCCGCCGCGGACGACCCCACGGAGGCGACGGTCGCCGAGGCCCTGACCCTGCTGCGCCGCGGCAAGCTCAGCGCCACCGACCTCGTGCAGGCGCACCTGGACCGCATCGAGCGCTTCGACGGCGTCTACAAGGCGTACAACACCGTCACCGCCGGTTCGGCGCTGGCGGCCGCCGCCGAGGTGGACGCCCGCCGGGACGTGCGGCGGGCCCTGTCGGGCATCCCCCTGTGCATCAAGGACAACTACTGGACCGCCGGGGTGCCCACCACGGCGAACTCCACCGTCTTCGCGGACTTCGTGCCGGACTCCGACGCCACCGCGGTGACCCGCCTCACCGCCGCCGGCGGCATCGTCCTGGGCAAGGGGCAGATGGGTCCGCTGGCGACGACGCGCGCCACCACCCCGGCGGGCGAGGTCACCACCGTCAACGCGTGGACGCCGGGCGACCCGTCCGTGGACCCGGGTGGTTCGTCGACCGGTCCCGCCACGGCCGTCGCCGCGCGGATGGCGGCGTCCTCCATTGGCACCCAGACCGGCGGCAGCATCACGAACCCGTCGCTGCAGCAGAACCTCACCGGCCTCAAACCCACCATGGGCCGCACGTCCATCGCGGGGATCATCCCGCTGACGTTCACGCGCGACCACTCCGGCCCGCTGGCCCGCGACGCGATGGACGCCGCGATCCTGACGTCCGTCATGGCCGGGCCGGACCCCGCGGACCCGCGGACCCTGGGCCTGCCCGACGTCCCCGACCTGGTGACGGCGGCGACGCCCGTGCGCGACGGTCGCGGCGTCCGGGTTCGCCGGGACACCCGCATCGGCGTCCCGGCGGACTGGTTCGAGGGCGTGGGCCCGGAGGTCGCCGCGGCGCGGCAGGGGTTCCTGGACCGGATGGGTGCCCTGCGCGGCGTCACGATCGTCGACGTCACGTACCCCGCCGACTGGGAACTGCTCACCGGGGCGTTCAACGCCGTCCGGCTGTCCGAGCGCACCGAGCCGTTCCGGCACTGGCTGCGGAAGGACCTGACGCTGTTCGGCGTGAGCTCCCTCAGCTGGCTGCAGGGACTGATGCTGTCCGGCGACGAGTGGATCACCGGCCAGCGCGCCAAGACGTGGCTGCTGCAGGAGCTGTACGCGGGGCTGTTCGAGAGCTGCGACGTCGTGCTGCAGACCTCCCCGGTGCCGTTCGACATCCTGGGGCTCCCGGAGATCGCCTTCCCCGTCGGTGACGCACCCGCCTACGAGGGCGGCCCGGCGGCACCCACGGGGGTGATCCTCGGCGGGCAGCCGTACGAGGAGGACCGGCTGCTGGAGGTGGCCGCCGCCCACCAGGCGATCACCGAGTTCCACCTGCGGCGTCCCGCCGACCCGCCGAGCGGCGTCCAGCTGCTCAGCGCCCCGGCGCTGCGGCTGGACGCCCAGCAGGTGGCGGCCACCGCCCAGTAGCAGCGGGCCGGCCCCGCCGCCCTGCCCGACGCGCAGGGCGGCGGGGCCGTGCCCGGGTGCGTGCCCGTCCACCCGGGCAGGATGGCCCCGTGCGCGACGACGAGCTCCTCCAGCGCTGGTTCCTCACCGGCGCCGAACGCGGCAACGACGCCACGCGCCTGCCGGCGTGGAGCCGGGGAAACCGGGTGCGTCCCCTCGTCGACGGCGCGACGTACTTCCCGGCGCTGGCGGCGGCGCTGGACGCCACCGGCCCCGGCGACCTCGTCCTCTTCGCCGACTGGCAGGGGGACCCGGACCAGCGGCTCACCGAGCGCGGCCCCACGATCGCCGAAGCCCTCACCGCCGCCGCACGCCGCGGGGCCGTGGTGAAGGGGCTGGTGTGGCGCTCGCCGCGGGAGTGGCAGCGCCTGGTGCCCACGCGCCGCCGCCACCTCGCCCAGCGCGTGCGGGGCGGTGCGCAGGTCGTCCTGGACCAGCGGGTGCGAAACTCCGGCAGCCACCACCAGAAGTTCATCGTGATCCGCCACGCCGGTCGACCTGACGACGACGTCGCCTTCGTCGGCAGCCTGGACCCAGCGCACAGCCGTCGTGACGACTCCGCCCACCTCGGCGACCCGCAGCCGCTGGCCTTCGGGAAGGCGTACGGCAGTCACCCCTCCTGGCACGACGTCCACGCGGAGGTCCGCGGGCCGGCCGTGGCGGACGTCGAGACCGTGTTCCGCGAGCGGTGGGAGGACCGCGCACCGCTGTCCCTGCTGCCGTGGCAGGTGTTCGGTGATCTGCTGCGCCGCGCGGTGCGCCGCCTGCTGCACCGGCCCGTGCCGCTGCCCCCGCCGCTGCCCGCCCCGGTGGCGGGCACGGGCGGTTCCTGCGCGGTGCAGCTGCTGCGGACCTACCCGCCGCGCCGTCCCCGCTACCCCTTCGCCCCCGAGGGGGAGTTCAGCATCGCCGCCGGCCACGCCAAGGCGCTGCGCCGCGCCCGGCGACTGGTCCACGTGGAGGAGCAGTTCCTCTGGTCGCGGCAGGTCGTGCAGGTGTTCGCCGACGCGTTGCGCGCCGCGCCGGGGCTGCAGCTGGTCGTGCTCCTGCCGCGGGAACCGAAGCGCGGCGGGATCGCGGCGCCGCCGCTGGTGCTCGGTCAGGTGCACGCCCTGCGGTTGCTGCGGGCGGCCGGCGGGGACCGGGTCCACGTCTTCGACCTGGAGAACCACGACGGCGAACCGGTGTACGTGCACTCCAAGGTCACCGTCGTCGACGACGTGTGGGCCTGCGTGCGCAGCGACAACCTCAACCGCCGGTCCTGGACGCACGACTCCGAGCTGTCCGTCGCCGTCCTGGACGAGGTGCGCGACCGGCGCGAACCGGTCGATCCCGCCGGGCTGGGGGACGGGGCGCGCCGCTTCGCGCGCGAGCTGCGCCTGCAACTGGTGCGCGAGCACCTCGACAGGGGAACCCCGGCGGTGGCGACTCCGGGGACGCCGACCTCCTCGACCCCGACAGCGCAGTGGACGCGCTGCGCCGCAGCGCCGCGGCGCTCGACGCCTGGTACGACGGCGGCCGCCGGGGCCCTCGCCCTCCCGGGAGGCTGCGCGTCCACCGCGACCCGGTCCTCCCGCGCTGGCAGCGGTTCCTCGCGGCACCCGTCCACCGGCTCGTCCTCGACCCGTCGGCGGCCCGCCACCGCTGACCCGGGCGCGGGCCCCGCCCGTCGGCGACCCGTGCCCGGTTCAGAGCACCTGCCGGCTGCTGCGCTCCCGGCCCGGTGGCCCGGACGGCAGCACCGCACGTTTCACCGTCCCGCGCCGTGCCCCCGTGCGTGCGGGGTCGCGCGCCGGTCGAGCCGTGACGGGCGCTCACCCGTGCGGCGCGGCCGCGGCGCGGCGGCCGGGTGAGGTGCCGCCACGCGGCGTGCCGGGCGTGCTGCGCAGGCCGCGGGGCCGTTCGGGTGGGTTCGCGCCCCGAGGCTCCGGAGACCACCCGCCGCAGGCCGAGACGTCCTGCAGCGCCGCGGAGGACAGGCCCCGCGGCGGAGAGGAGAACCCCCGTGTCGCCCTACGGCCCCCGCGTCAGCATCGCCTCCGTCCTCGCCGCCGAGGCCTACCTCGGCACCCGCGGACCCGCGCCCCGTCCCGCCGCACCGGCGCCCCTGGCCACGTCCGCCACCGCCGTCGTGGACGAACCCGCTGCCGGGTCGCGCCGCCGCTTCCTGGAACTGCTGCGCCCCGCCCGCCGCGTCGCCTGAGGACCTCAGGCGGCGCGCCGAACCCTCTCCAGCACGGCGTCCGCGACCGCCACCGGCTCCCGCTCCGGGAGCCAGTGGCCGGCCGGCAGCCCGGCGCCGGAGAACTCCCCCCGCACGTGCGAGGCCGTGGCGCGCACGGCCGCCGGGGCGAAGAACGGGTCGTGGCGCCCGTGCAGGAACGTCACCGGCACCCGCGCCGGACCGGTGCCGCCCCGGCGCAGCGGCAGCGCCCGGTACCAGCCGAGCGCGGCGCTCAGCGCGCCCGGTTCCGCCATCCGCCGCGCGTACCCCGCGGCGAGGGCGTCCGGCAGCCCGCCGCGCACCAGCAGCGCCCGCAGCACGGCGCCCGAGCGTGCCAGCAGCACCCGCTCCGGCAGCGCGGGCAGCTGGAAACCCACCGCGTACGCCGAGCGCAGCGCCTGGGTGCCGCGCAGCGCCGCCGCCCGCATCGCCGCCGGGTGCGGCGTGGACAGGACCGTCGCCGAGGCGACCCGCTCCGGGTGCCCGGCGGCCAGCGCCCAGGCCACCACGCCGCCCCAGTCGTGACCCACGACGTGGAAGGTGCCCGCGCCCGCCGCGTCGGCCAGCGCCAGCACGTCGGCCACCAGCTCGGGCAGCACGTACGCCGCGCGCCCGCCCGGTCGCGCGCCGGGGGAGTACCCGCGCTGGTCGGGGGCCAGCACCCGCAAGCCGGCGGCCGTCAGCCGCGGCGCCACCGCGTCCCACGCGTGCGCGTCCTGGGGGAACCCGTGCAGGCACACCACGACGCCCTGCGCGGTCCCCCCGGGCGCGTGGTCGCGCACGTCGAACACGAGCCCGTCCCGGTGGTAGCTCTCCACGCCCCCACCCTCCTCCTCCCCCGCTGGCCGGGGAAGCCGGCCCTCCCGCCCACCGCCGGGGTGGGGGAGGGTTTGCCGGACCGGCACGAGGGCTCGACGCCGGGCGCGGCGCCGCGCACGATGCGCCCGTGACCCTCTTCGACCCCGACGCCCCCGACGCCCGCGAGCTGTGGGAGGGCATGTACACCGCCGGCGAGCGCTGGAGCGGGCGGCCCAACGCCCTCCTCGTGCGCGCCGTCGAGCACCTGACCCCCGGCACCGCCCTCGACCTCGGCTGCGGCGAGGGCGGCGACGTCGTGTGGCTGGCCTCGCGCGGCTGGAGGGTCACCGGCGCCGACGTCTCGCCCACGGCGCTCGCCCGCGCCGCCCGCCACGCCGCCGACGCGGGCGTCGCCGAGCGCGTGCGGCTGGAGGAGCACGACCTCGGCGCCTCGCTGCCCGAGGGGCGGTTCGACCTCGTCGCCGCGTCCTTCCTGCACTCCGTCGCGCACCTGGACCGCGAGGGCGTGCTGCGCCGCGCGGCGGCCGCCGTCGCCCCCGGCGGCACCCTCCTCGTGATCGGGCACCTCGGGACCCCGCCGTGGAGCGACGCCTCGCACCACCACGTCCACCTGCCGACCCCGCGCGAGGTGCTCGACGCGCTCGCGGGCGCCACCGACGGCTGGGAGGTGCTGCGCGAGGAACGGGTGCCGCGCGAGGTCACCGGCCCGGACGGGCAGCGCGCCCACCTGGACGACGGCGTGCTGCACCTGAGGCGCCCGAACCCCTGACGGCGCGGTGGGCGTCCCGCGGCGGGACCGTGCCGGTCCGGCCGGGGACGACCGCGGCGTCACCGCTTCGTGGTACTTCTCTTGACCATGCCGTCCCCCCGCCTGGCCCTGACCCGCACCTACCTCGCGCCCTCGGCCGACGAGGCGCCCGGCGGCGGCGAGCTGCCCGGTGTCGCCGACGTGAGCGCGCCGCGCGAGGTCCGCAGCGAGGAGACGCACTACGACACCGCCGACCTGGCGCTGGCCGCCTCGGGTGCCTCCGTGCGCCGCCAGACGGGCGACGCCCCCCGCGGCTGGGTGCTGGAGCTGCCCGGCCGGGGCCCGCGCACCCACGAGGTGCGCCACGCCCTCGGCCGCGCCGTGCGCACGGCTCCCGCTGCGCTGCAGCGCCTCACGTGGGCCGCGGCGCGCGGGCGCACCCTCGGGCCGGTGCTGGCGCTGACCGCCGACGCCACCCAGCGCGACCTGCTGGACGCCGAGGGGGCCGTCGTCGCGCGCCTCACCACGCGCCGGGTGCGGGCGCGCGCGCTGGTGCCGGAGGACTCCCTGGCGCAGGAGTGGGCCGAGTGGCAGGTGGAGGTCGTCGACGGCCGCCGCGACCTGCTGGACGCCGTCACCGCCGCGTGGGAGCGCTCCGGCGCGGAGGAGTCCGACCGCACCGAGCAGCTGCGCGCCGTGCTGGACGGCCCCGAGGAGACCGACCCCGTCGCCGAGGGGGTGGGTGGCGACTCCGCCGGTGCCGTCGCGGTCGGCCAGCTCGCCCACGACGTCAGCCGCCTGCTCGCGCAGGACCCGCTGGCCCGCATCGACGCCCCCGGCGCCGTGCGCGCCCTGCGCGGCGCCGCCCGCCGCCTCGGCGGGGTGCTGCGCTCCTTCGGTCCCCTGTTCACCGGCGAGCCCCGCGAGGCGCTGCTGGCCGAGCTGGACTGGCTCACCGGCGTGCTGTCCGCCGCGCGCGACGCCGAGGCCCTGTCCGAGCGGCTCCTGGCCGACCTCGACGAGGAGGCCACCGGGCACGTGGCCGGTTCCGGCGTCGGCGACCCCGCCGCCGTGGCGGAGCGGCTGCGCGCGCTGCTGGGCGAGCGGCACGCCGCCGCGCAGGCGGAGGTCGCCGCCGCGCTGGACTCCGAGCGCTACCGGGCGCTGGTCGCCGCGCTCGAGGCGTTCGTCGCCGACCCGCCGCTGACCCGCGATGCGCACCGCTCGGCGCGCAAGGCGCTGCTGCCGCTGGTCGCCGACGCGCACCGCGCCGTGAAGAACGCGCACCGCGACGTCGACCCCGACGGCGAGGACGCCGACGTGCCCGCCGGCGACCCGTCCGCCGACCCGCTGGTGCGGCTGCGGCGGGCCGCCGACGACGCGCGCGCGGCGGCCGCCGCGGTGGTGCCGCTGCGCGGCGACGACGTGGAGGAGTACGCCGACGCGCTCAAGGCGCTCGCCGACGTCCTCGTCGAGCACGAGGAGACCGTCGCCGCCCGCGCCGTCCTGGAGGAGCTGGTGCCCACGGCCGGCGAGGGCGCGTTCGTGCTGGGCCGCCTGCACGCCCTGGAGGAGGTGCGCTCGGCGGTGGCCCGGCACGACCTGGAGGAGGCGTGGGACGCCGCGAACCGGAAGAAGCTGCGCAAGTGGATGAGCTGACCGCCCGGTTCTGCGACCCGGTGCCGCTGGCCGGCGCCCTCGTCGCGCTCGAGCCCCTGTCCGCCGAACCCTCCTCCGGTCACGTCGAGGGGTTGCGGCGGGTCGTCGCCGAGGGCGACCTGCACCGCACCTGGTACACGCACGTCCCCGCCCCCGACGCCGTCGCCGCGGACGTCGGGCAGCGCCTGGCGAAGCAGCGCGCGGGCCTGGTCGCGGCGTGGACGCTGCGGCGCCTCGACACCGGTGAGGTGTGCGGGACGACGACGTACCTGAACCTCGACCCGGTGAACCGGCGGCTGGAGATCGGCTCGACGTTCCTGGCGGTGTCCGCGCAGGGCACGGGCGTCAACGCCGAGGCGAAGCTCCTGCTCCTGACCCGCGCGTTCGAGGAGCTGGGCTGCGCCGCGGTCGAGTTCCGCACGCACTGGCACAACCAGCAGTCGCGCGCGGCGATCGCGCGGCTGGGCGCCAAGCAGGACGGGGTGCTGCGCAACCACGTGCTCTGGCACGACGGGAGCTACCGCGACACGGTCGTGTTCTCGATCACCGGGTCCGAGTGGCCCGCGGTGCGCAGCGGCCTGCGCGGGCGCCTCGACCGGCGCGGCGTCTGACTTGCCGTGATGGAAAGTCCATGGTTGACTTTCCATCACGGCAAGGCAACTGCTTCGCCGGTCGAGCACCGCACCCAGGAGGACCCGCCGTGGACGAGCAGGGCACCACCGACAGCCTCAGCCCCCAGGACGCGCTCGCCGCCGTCCGCGCCGGCCGCGAGAGCGCCGCCGCCCGGGTGGCGTCCATCCCGTGGTGGTACCACGCGCTCGCCGCCCTCCCGCTGGGCGGCCTCCTCGCCTCCCAGGCGCTCTCCGACGGCACCGTCCGCATCATCACCGTCCTCGCCATCGTCCCCTGCCTCACCCTCGTCGGCGCCCTGTACTCCCGCGCGCTCGGCGGCGACGTCGACGGCTTCCGCCGTGGGCGCACCCGCCCCCTCGCCTGGAGCACCCTCGTCCTCGTCATCGCGCTCGCCCTGGGCACGGTCGTCACCGCCTCCGCGCTGGACAGCGGTGCGGTGTACGTGGCCGGCGGCCTGGTCGCCGTGGTCGTCGGCACCGCCTACGGTGTCGTCTGGTCGCGCGTCTACGCCGCCGAGATGCGGAGCGGGCTGTGAGCGCAACCGCCGCCGGCCCGGCTTTCGACGCCGTCATCCACGCACCCAACAGGCTGCAGCTGTGCGCGATGCTCGCCCCCGTGAGCGACGTCGACTTCGCCGTGCTGCGCGAGGGGCTCGGCGTCAGCGACTCCGTGCTCAGCAAGCACCTGAAGGTCCTCGAGGAGGCCGGGTACGTCGAGCTCACCAAGCGCCCCCTCGCCTCCAAGGTCCGCACCCGGGCCCGCCTGACCCCCGCCGGGCGTGCCGCTTTCGCCGCCCACGTCGCCGAGCTGCAACGCGTCATCGCCGCCGCGCAGGTGTGACCCCCCGGCTGCCCGGACCCCTCCGAGGGGATGACCCCCCGCCCGGCACCGGCTGGGAGGATGCCGGACCGTGGACGAACGCAGGGGGAGAACCGTGCAGCACCAGGCCCAGCCACCCGCGACACCCGGCACGGGCCCCGAGCCCGCCCTCGCCCTGCGCGGGCTGACGAAGCGGTTCGGCGGCAAGGTCGCCGTCGACGCCCTCGACCTCGACGTGCCCGCCGGTTCCTTCTTCGGGGTCGTCGGCCCCAACGGCGCCGGCAAGACCACCACCCTGTCCATGGCCACCGGGCTGCTGCGCCCCGACGCCGGGCGCGCGTTCGTCCTCGGCGCCGACCTGTGGGCCGACCCGATCGCCGGTAAGCGCCGCCTCGGGGTCCTGCCCGACGGGGTGCGCCTGTTCGACCGGCTCACCGGCCTCGAGCTCGTCCGCTACGCCGGCCTGCTGCGCGGGATGCCCCGCGACGTCGTCGAGCAGCGCGCCAGCGAGCTCCTCGACGCCCTCGGCCTCGCCGACGCCGGCTCCACCCTCGTCGTCGACTACTCCGCCGGCATGACGAAGAAGGTCGCGCTCGCCTGCGCGCTCGTGCACGCCCCCCGCCTGCTCGTGCTCGACGAGCCGTTCGAGGCCGTCGACCCCGTCAGCGGCGCCACCATCCGCACCCTGCTCACCTCCTACGTGGCCGGCGGCGGCACCGTCGTCCTCTCCAGCCACGTCATGGACCTCGTCGAGCGGATGTGCGACCACGTCGCCGTCATCTCCGCCGGCCGCGTCCTGGCCACCGGTGCCCTCGACGCCGTGCGCGGCTCCGGCACCCTGGAGGAGCGCTTCGTGGACCTCGTCGGCGGCGGCCGCGACCTCACCGGATCCCTGGACTGGCTGCGCTGATGGTCGCTACCCTCGTCCGCCTCAAGCTCACCCTGCTGCGCAACGGGCTGCGGCGCAGTCCCTGGCAGGTCGTGGCGTTCGTCCTCGGCGTCCTCTACGCGCTGTTCCTCGTCGCCACCGTCGGTGGTGCGCTGGTCGCCCTGCGCTTCGCCGACCTGGACGTCGCCGGCCCCGTCGTCGTCGGCACCGGGACCCTCGCCGTGCTCGGCTGGGCGCTGATCCCGCTCGTCGCCTTCGGCGTCGACGAGACCGTCGACCCCTCCCGCTTCGCCACCTTCGCCGTGCCCCGCACGCAGCTCGTGCCCGGCCTGCTGCTCGCCGGCCTCGCCGGCCTGCCCGGCGCCGTCACCCTGCTGCTGTCGCTGGCCGGCGCCGCCGCACTGTCCCGCTCCGCCGCCGCCACCGCGCTGGCCGTCGTGGCCGCCCTCGTCGGCACCCTCACCGCCGTGGCCGCCTCCCGCGCCACCACCACCGCCGCCGCCGCGCTGCTGCGCGCCCGCCGCACCCGCGACGTCGCCGTCCTCGTCGGCGGTGTCCTCATCGTCCTCCTCGCCCCGGGCGTCAACCTGCTCGCCCAGCGCGTCGAGGACGGCCTCGGCGACCTCGCCGGCCTGGGCCGCGACGCCGCCGCCGTCGCCGGCTGGACCCCGCCCGGCTTCGCCTGGGCCGCGGCCGCCGACGCCGCCGCCGGCCGGTGGGGCACCGCCCTGCTGCGCCTGGTGCTCGCCCTGCTCGTGCTCGCCGCCGTGCTGGGCGCGTGGGCGCTCGCGCTGGGCCGCTCCGGCACCGGGCCCGCCGCGGGCGCCGGCAGCGGGTCCACCCGCACCGCCACCCGCGGCGGCGGCCTGCTGGACCGGCTGCCCGACACGCCCGCCGGTGCCGTGGCCCGCCGCTGCCTCCTGTACTGGCGCCGCGACCCCCGCTACCTCGTCTCGGCCGCCTCCGTCGCGATCGTGCCGCTGCTGCTGCTCGTGCTGCCGCTGTCCGCCGGCGACGACAGCGGCCGCTGGTTCCTCGCCGTCGGCCCGCTCGTCGCCTTCGTCACCGGCTGGTCCCTGCACGACGACGTCGCCTACGACCACTCCGCGTTCGCCCTGCACGTCACCGCGGGCGTGCGCGGGCGCGACGACCGCACCGGCCGCGTCCTCGCCGCCGCGCTCTGGCAGGTGCCCCTCGTGCTCGTCCTCACCGTCGCCGGGGCCCTCGTCGCCGGGCGCGCCGACCTCCTGCCCGCGCTCGCCGGGGCGTCCGCCGCCCTGCTCGGCGCCGGGTACGGCGTCTCCAGCGTCGCCAGCGCCCTGGCCCCCTACCCGGTGGCCCCGCCCGGCGGGAACCCCTTCTCCAGCCCTCGCGGCGCGGCCACCGCCACCCTGCTCGCCCAGTTCGTCACCACCCTCGCCGTCACCGTCCTCGCCCTGCCCGCCCTCGCCGCGCTGGTCGTGGCGCTGCTGCGGGAACCCCGGGTCGGCTGGATCGGCCTGGTCGCCGGTGCCGGGCTGGGCGTGCTGTGGCTGCGGCTGGGCATCGCCCGCGGCGGCGCCCTGCTCGACCGCCGAGCCCCCGAGGTCCTGGCCGTCGCCGGGCGCTCGTGAGCGCACCCGGCGGGACGACGACCGGCCTGGCCGCCGCCGTCGTCCTGCTCGCCGCCCTCGCCGTGGGCGCCGGGCGCCTGGGCGGGCTGCGCCACGGCCGTGAGGTCGCCGTGGTGTGCGTGCGCGCCGTCGTGCAGATCGCCGCCATCGGCCTCGTCCTCGGCGCCGTCCTGCGCACCCCCGTCCTCGCGCCGCTCTACCTCGCCCTCGCCCTGGCGGTGGCCTCGTGGACCTCCGCCCGGCGCCTCGGATCGCTGCGCACCTGGCCCGGCACGGCGTTCGCCGTCGGCGCGGGCGCCGCCCTGGCCGGCGCCGTCGTCGTCGCCACCGGGGCCCTGCCGCTGCAGCCCCTGCAGGTGGTGCCCTTCACCGCCCAGCTCATCGGCGGCGCCATGGGGGCCACCACGCTCGCCGGCCGCCGCCTGCTCGACGACGTCGCCGAGCGCTGGGACCTCGTCGAGGGCTGGCTCGCCCTGGGCGCCACCCCCGCGCGAGCCGTCGCCGACCTCGGCCGCACCGCCGCCGCCCGCGCACTGGCCCCGGCCCTGGACCAGACCCGCAACGTCGGCCTGGTCACGCTGCCCGGCGCCTTCGTCGGGCTCCTCCTCGGCGGCGCCTCCCCCCTGGAGGCGGCGCGCGTGCAGCTGCTCGTCCTCGTGGGGCTGATCGCCGCCGAGACCGTCGCGGTCGTGGTCATCACCCGCGTCCTCGCCGCCCGGGTGCGGACCAGGCCGCCGCGCTGACGGCCCCACCGGGGCGGGGAGCCCGGGGACGACGCAGGGCCCCCGTCCGTCGTGGACGAGGGCCCTGCGTGGTGAGGCGGGGTGGCTCAGAGAGCGCGGACGTCGTCCGCCTGCGGGCCCTTCTGGCCCTGGGTCACCTCGAACTCCACGCGCTGGTTCTCCTCCAGCGAGCGGTAGCCGTTGCCGCTGATCGCCGAGTAGTGGACGAAGACGTCGGGACCGCCGCCGTCCTGCTCGATGAAGCCGTAACCCTTCTCAGCGTTGAACCACTTGACGGTGCCCTGGGCCATTCCTACTCCAACACGTTCCAGTCGGTGCGAGACCCGCGCGTGTGCGGGTCCCGGGCTGAGTGGGAACGCCACTCGGGACTCGGCCGGGGCCGGACCTGAGCGACGCCCGCAACACACTCCGCGGGCGTTCGAGACGATCGAGGAGCTGCGCTAGCTGCAGCCGCTCGGAAGCTAACACGACACCGGTGACCCTGCGCAAGACCTCCACACCGATCCCGCTGGACCACTCGGCTCGCGCCCCCCGCTCACCCGCCGTGGTCACCGTGGTCGCCGCGCTCGCGCGCCTCGAGCGCGGCCATCGCCAGGACGACGCTCGCGGCCGTCCAGCCCAGCGGCGCCGGGCCCGCCGGGGAGCCGTCGGCCGCCACCTTCTCCGGCAGGCTGCCCCACGGCGCCGGGTGCGCGGCCAGCCAGTCCAGCCAGTGCGCGGCCTGCCCGGTGCGCCCCGAGGAGGCCGCGGCCAGCGCCACCAGCGCCACCTCAGGCGTCCACGAGACGCCGTCGGACTTCCAGCCGGCGCCCGGGGCCAGCCCACCGGCCGGGCGCAGCGCGCGGACCTGGTAGGCGTCGAAGGCCGCCAGCACCGGCTCGCCCGGCACCCCGGGCGCGAACGGCGGCAGCAGGAACGCCACGGCCGCGTCCACGCCACCGGTCTCCACGTCCGGGTCGGCGTAGCGCAGGTAGCCGGTGGGCCCGAACTCCTCGTGCAGGAGCTCCTCCAGGGACCCGGCGGCCGCCGCCAGCCGCCGGCCGGCGGCGTGCTCGCCCAGCAGCGGCTGCAGCCGGGCGCTCGCGCGCAGGCCCGCCAGCAGCGGCGCGACCGTGCCGAGGGTCAGTTCCGCCTCGCGGCGCTCCCAGTAGTCCGAGGACGGCTCCGGCAGCTCGCGGCCGCCGTCGGTGACCTCCATCGCGAAGCCGGTGGCGCCGTCCAGCAGGCCCCGCAGCTCCCGCAGCTCCCGCAGCGCCTGCGCCCGCGTGGGTGCGTCGGCCAGCACCTCGCCCAGCGCCCACAGCGCCCAGCCGGCCCCGTCCGCCTGCCGGCCGCGCCCGTCGGGGGTGCCGGTGCCGTCCAGGAGGTAGCGGGCCTCGAACCCGCCGTCGTCGAGCTGCACGCGCGCCAGGAAGCCCAGGACCCGCAGGGCCTCGTCGCGGTGCCCGGTCGCCGACAGCGCCGCGGCGGCGAAGGCGGAGTCCCGCGGCCACGCGTACGCCCACCGCGGCGCCGGTCCCGCGGCGACAGCTCCGCTGTCCGCCGTCAGGGACCGCAGGTCCAGCAGCGACTGGCGGACCACCGCCTCCCACGGCCCGCCGGTGCCCGGCACCGTGCCCGCGGCGAGCCAGGCGGCGTCCTCCTGCGCCGTGGTGGGGGCGACGTCCAGCGCTTCGCGCCACGACGCGTCGGTCAGCAGCACCGGCGCCGGCACGGCCTCCGAGCGCTCCGGCAGCGCGGTCAGGGTGGCGCCGGCCACCAGCACCAGCGTCAGCGCCAGGCCCGCCGCAGCTCGCCGCGCCACCGTCCCACCCCCTCCCGCGCCATCGCCCGCCCTCCGGGGCCCGTCGACCGTAACGGGTGCGGACCTGAGCGGTCAGCGGGTCCGCGACGACCGGGCGGCGCCCCGTCGTGTTCGATGGGCGCGTGAGCGCAGCGGGGGACCTCGCCACCGTCCTGGACGCCGTCGGGCCGCGGCTGCGCCGGCTGCGCACCGCACGCGGGCACACCCTCGCCGAGGTGGCGGCGGCCACCGGGATCTCCGCCAGCACCCTCTCGCGGCTGGAGTCCGGCGGGCGCCGCGCGACGCTGGAGCTGCTGCTGCCGCTCGTGGGGCACTACGAGGTGAGCCTCGACGAGCTCGTCGCCCCGCCCGCCCCGGCGCGGCGGCGCTCGGCCCGCACCCACCGGGGCGTCACGTCGATCCCGCTGACGCGTGCGCCCGGGGGGCTGCGCGCCTACAAGGCGGTCCTCGCCCCGGGCGCGGGGGAGCAGCAGGAACCGCAGACCCACGAGGGGTACGAGTGGCTGTACGTGCTGTCCGGCACGCTGCGGCTGCGGCTGGGCGAGGCGGACCTGCGGCTGCCGCCGGGGGAGGCCGCGGAGTTCGACACCCACGTCCCGCACGCCACGAGCAACCCGGGCTCCTCGCCGGTGGAGCTGCTGGTGCTGTTCGGCCCCCAGGGGGAGCGGATGCACGTTCGGGCCCGGCCGCGGGGGCGCTGAGCGCCCGCGCTCCCGCGCGGCGGGGTTCAGCTGGCGGTGAGCACCTCCACCACGATGCGCGACAGGGGCCGGTCGGCGTACAGCAGCCGCACGGCGCCCGGGTCCGGGTTGCCGGCGTCGGAGCCGCGCCAGGTCAGGTGCAGCCCGGCGCGCTCGGCGGCCGCGGCCGAGCGGGTGTTGTGCTCCAGCAGGTACGCCGTGACGGGGATGTCGGGGCGCACCCGGTGCGCCGCCGCCGTCGCCGCCGCGGCCAGCTCCCCGGCGTACCCGTGCCCCCAGTCGCGCCGGTGCAGCCGGTAGCTCAGGTTCCACGTCACGCCCATCCGCAGGTCGCACCCGCCGGTGCCGACGAGCCGGCCCGCGTCGGGCCCCTCCGCCAGGCGCGCCACCCAGCTGCCCAGCCCGATCGCGTCCCAGCTGTCGCGGATCCGCTGCAGCAGCAGCGCCGTGCGGGTGCGGTCGGTGTGCCGGCCCGACGGCAGGTGCTCCCAGACGGCGGGGTCGGAGTAGAGGGCGAAGACGTCCTCCAGGTCCTCGTGGCGCGGCGGCGCCAGCACGAGGCGGGCGGTGCGCGCGGGGACGTCCACGGGGTCGTCGGGGGCCACGCGCCCATCGTCGCGCGCGGTGCGGCGGGTCGCGCGCCGGTCCGGGTGCAACGCGGGCCCCGCCCGGCGCGTCCGAGAGGTTGCCCGTACGAACTCCTCCAGGAACGAGGAACCCGTGAGCACCAGCACCGCGCGCCACCGCACCGCAGTCGTCGTCCTCGCGGCGGCGTCCGCGCTGACCGCCTGCTCCGGTGACCCCGGTGTCACCGCGCCGGCCGCCTCAGCCCCCGCCTCCGCGAGCACCACCACCCCGGCGCACACCACCGACCCCGCCCCGGCGACGACCTCGCCGGCGGCGGTGACCGCTGCTCCCGCCCCCGCTGACGGGGTGCCCGAGGGGGCGGGGACGGCGCGGACCGTCGACCTCGACGGCGACGGGGCGCCCGACACCCTGTGGCTGGCGGACGTGGACGGCGAGCGCCGCCTCGGAGTGGTCACGACCTCGCACGGCACCACCTCGGTGGCGTTCACCAGCGCCGCCCCGCAGACCGCGACGGCGTCCGCGGCCGTGCTCGCCACCGGTGCGCCCACGGTGTTCCTGAACACCGGTCGCTCCGTGCAGCTGTACGTCTACCGGCAGGAGGACGCCGCCCTGCTGCCCGTGCCCGGTCAGGACGGTGAGCAGTACTCCTTCAGCCTCGGGTTCACCCCGTACGGCACCGGCCTGACGTGCGAGCGGGCCGGCGACGGGCTGCACCTGTACGGCGTGGACGCCGACGAGGACGGCGGTTCGTGGTCGGTGACGCGCACGGAGGTCGTCGTCGACGCGAACCGCGTGCACGCCCGCAACGGCGAGGTGGAG
The DNA here is from genome assembly GCF_050871405.1 of Kineococcus esterisolvens. NCBI lineage: Bacteria > Bacillati > Actinomycetota > Actinomycetes > Kineosporiales > Kineosporiaceae > Kineococcus > Kineococcus esterisolvens. Next base: position 26,970 of record NZ_JBJLRI010000013.1, on the reverse strand, counting down.
ACGGTGGTGAGCGGTGTCGGCGCGGACCACCCCGCGGTCACCGGCGCGCACGGCACCACGTGCGGGGACGTCCCCGCCTCCGCGGTGGCCGTCGAACCCCACCCGTGACCCCGGGTTCAGCAGGAATGGTTGTCGTTCTCGTCCAGTTGGAGCAGGTGGACGCCGGTGCCGCACCGGCGGTCCGAGCTCGAGGGGAGCGCACCAGAATGGCCAAGCACGCCGACGTCCGCCCGGTCGTGGAGCTCCGGTCCACCGCCGGTACCGGGTACACCTACGTGACCCGCAAGAACCGCCGCAACGACCCCGACCGCCTCGTCGTGCGCAAGTACGACCCGGTCGCGCGCGGGCACGTCGACTTCCGCGAGGAGCGCTGACCCCCGCGGCGAACGCGACGGGGCGGGGACGACGGCAGCACCGTCCCCCCGCCCCTTCGTGCTGCGGCGTCAGCTCACGCCGGAGATCTCCTCGGCCTGCACGTACACCGAGCCGACCTGCAGGTCGGGGGCCGGGTTGTAGTTGCGCAGCTCCGACAGCAGCGCGTCGTCCACCTCGGCCAGGGACCCGGTGAAGCTCACCACGTCGCCCTGCTCGACGGTGAACGGCGACTCGGCGGCGTCCGCGCCGGCGAACTGCGGCAGGCGCACCAGGACCGTCTGACCGGCCTGCGGGCCGACGTGGAACGCCTCGTCGGCCACGACCTCGGTGACCTCCACCTCGGTGGCCTGGACCTGCTGCCCCACCAGGGTGGTCAGGTCGGTGCCGGAGGTGAGGACGTCGGTACCGCCGACCAGCACGGCGCCGGCCACCGCCGTGGCGGCGGGGTCGCTCGTCGCGGTGGCGGTCGCCGTCGGGTCGCCGCCCGCGGTGGCGCTCGTGGAGGGGGTCGCCGAGGGGGTGCTCTCATCGTCCGTGGGGGTGACCGGAGCGCTCGCGGTGGTCTGCGGGTCCACCGCGTCGACGTCGTCCTCGTCGTCACCGGTGAGGGCGAGGATCGCCCAGAGGATCAGCGCGGCCGCGATCGCGGCGAGCAGGAGCCACAGCCACTTGCGACTGCCGCTCTCCTCCTCGGCCGCGTGGGACCCGGTCTCGTGGGGTGCGGACACGTCGGTACCTCCTGCTGGTGAGCGGATCGTGCTCCTGCCCACCCGCTACCCGCCGCCGGGAAGCGCGCAACCCCCGCGGGGCCCGATGTCACGAGACCGTCATGTCCGCCCGGGTCGCGCGCGGCCGGTCCCGCGCGCGGCCCGGGCCGGCCCTCACAGGCCGGCGGCGAGCTCCTCGGCGGCGCGCACGGCCGCGGCGAACTCCGCGTCGGCGCGCTCACGCAGGCCCGCCAGTTCCGGCAGCCTGTCGGCGAGGGTGGCGCTGGTCTGCACCACGCGCACGTCCATGCCCAGCGCGTTCCCCAGCACGATCCGCAGCACCGGCACGCCGTGGTCCCACGTCTCGGTGGGGGTCCCCGCGTCGTAGACGCCACCGCGGCTGCTCACGACGACCGCCGGGCGCCCGGCCAGCGGCTGCACGCCCTCGCCGGTGGTGATCCCCGGCACGTGGACGTTGTCGATCCACACCTTCAGCGTCGAGGGGACCGTGTAGTTGTACAGCGGCGCCCCCACCAGCAGGACGTCCGCGGCGAGCAGCTCGGCCAGGACCTCCCGCTGCAGCGCGTCCTCCGCCGCGGGCGGGTTCGCGTCCGGGCGGCGGGCCGCGTCGGGCCAGTGCAGCTCCGGGTCGGGCAGGTGCGGCAGCGGGTCGCGGTGCAGGTCGCGGTGGGTGACCGTGAACTCCGGCCCCCGGGCGCGCCAGGCCGCCGCGAACGCCGCGGTGATCGCGCGGGACCGGGAACGGGTCAGGTCGGCGGAGGAGTCCAGGTGCAGCAGGTGAGGCATCCGGACAACCTACTGAGCCGTCGCGGGACGCAGCGGGCCCCACCGGCCCGCGTCCGCCCGCCTCACGCGGTCCCGGCCGCCACCGGGGGCTGCGTGGTGCCGGGGCGGGCGGGCGGGCGGCGCAGCCGCGCCACCACCCGGCACAGCAGGTAGGTCGTGAACGACACCGTCGTCACGTACGGGCTGATCGGCACGCTGGAGCCCAGCGCCAGCAGCGTGCCGCCCACCACTGCGACGACGGCGAACACCACCGACAGCAGCGGCACCAGGTACGGCGAGGCGCTCACCCGCAGCGCCGCCGCGGCCGGCGTCACCAGCAGCGCCAGCACCAGCAGCGCCCCGACGACCTGCACGCTCATCGCCACCGACAGCCCCAGCAGCAGCATGAACACCGGCGACAGCAGGCGCACCGGCACCCCGCGCGCCTGGGCGACCTCCGGGTCCAGCGAGGCGAACAGCAGCGGCCGCCACAGCACCGCCATCGCCACCAGCACGACGGCGGCGATGACGGCCAGCGAGACCAGCTGCGGGTCGTCCACGGCGACGATCTGCCCCGTGAGGAGGCCGAACTTGTTCGCCGCCCGACCCTCGTACAGGGCCAGGAACAGCACGCCCAGCCCCAGGCCGAACGGCATGAGCACGCCGATCGCGGAGTTGCGGTCGCGGGCGCGGTTGCCCAGCACCCCGAACAGCACCGCCGCGAGCACGGACCCCACGACGGAGCCCAGGACGACGTCCACGCCCAGCAGCAGCGCCCCGGCGCCGCCGGCGAAGCTCAGCTCCGCGGTCCCGTGCACGGCGAACGGCAGGTCCCGCGCCACCACGACCACCCCGACGAGCCCGCCGACCAGGCCGAGCAGCGCACCGGCCCACAGGGAGTTCTGCACCAGGGCGAGCAGGGCGCCGTAGTCGCTGAAGTCGAACACGTCCGACCACGTCACCGCGCTCACCGGGGGACCTCCTCGTGGGCGTGCGGGTGCTCGGCGGGGGCGGCGGCGCCGGCGACCAGCACGCGCCCGCCCGAGCGCAGCACCTCCACCGGCGAGCCGTACAGCGACGACAGCGTCCGCGACGTCATCACCTCGTCGGGGGTGCCGACGCGGAACCGGCCCCCCGCCAGGTACAGCACCCGGTCGGCGTACGGCAGCACCGGGTTCACGTCGTGCGTGACGAACAGGACCGCCGCCCCGGTGCGGTGGCGGCACCGGTCCACCAGCGCGGTCACCGCCGCCGCGTGGTGCGGGTCCAGCGACAGCAGCGGCTCGTCGGCCAGCAGCAGCAGCGGGTCGCCGACGACGCTCTGCGCGACCCGCAGCCGCTGCTGCTCCCCGCCGGACAGGCGCCCCACGGGCACGTCGGCGTAGCCGGTGGCGCCCACGGCCGCCAGTGCCTCGTCCACGCGGCGGCCCGCGCGGCGCGAGGGCAGCAGCGGGCCCCAGCGGTGCCCGTCCAGGCCCAGGCGCACGAAGTCGCGCGCGCGCAGCGGCGTGTCGGCGTCGAGCCCCTTCTGCTGCGGCACGTAGCCGATGCGGCGGTCACCGCGGCGCGCGGGGCGGCCGGCGACCTCCACGGTGCCCGCGTTCAGCGCGTGCTGGCCGAGCACGACCTTCAGGAGGCTGGACTTGCCGGCGCCGTTGGCGCCGAGCACCGCGACGAACTCGCCGGGGGCGACGTCCAGGTCCAGGCCCGTCCACAGCCGGTGCGCGCCGTGGGCGAGCGCCGCGCCGCGCAGCCGCAGCGCGGGCGTCGGGGCGGGCGTCGGGGCGGGGACGCTCACGCGGTGAGGGCCGACACGACGGCGTCCACGTTCGCGCTCATCCACGACACGTAGTCCTCGCCCTCGGGCAGCGTCTCGGTCACCGGCACCACGGGCACGTCCGCGGCCTGCGCGGCCTCGAGCACCCGCTCGGTCTGCGGGCCGGTGGTCTGCTCGTTGTGCACCAGGGCGCGCACCTGCCCGCCGGGGAACAGCGCGAGCGTCTCCTGCAGGACGTCGGCCGGGACGTCGGTCTCCTCCTCGATCGCCTCGGCGAACTCCCCGGGCGTGCGGTCCTCGGCGCCGAGGGCGTCGAGCAGGTACCCGGGCACGGGCTCGGTGACCGCCACCGGCGTCCCGCTCGTGGTGGCGGCGGCGTCGGCGATGCGCTGCTCCAGCTCCGCCAGCTGCGCGTCGAGGGCGTCGGCGTTGGCCTGGAAGGTCGCGGCGTCACCGGGGGATGCCTCGGCGAGGGCGGCCTCGACGGCGGCGGCGACCTTGCGCACGGTCGGCACGTCGTACCAGACGTGCTCGTTGAACTCCCCGCCCGCGTCCTTCCCGGACAGCTCCACGGCGTTCACGACGACGGGGTCGGCGCCGTCGGCGGCGTCGAGCATGGTGCCGACGAAGTCGTCGTACCCGCCGCCGTTCTCGACGACCACGTCGGCGCGGGACAGCGCCAGCTGGGTGCGGGTGTCCGCCTCGTAGGAGTGCGGGTCGGCGGAGGGCTCGTCGATGATCGAGGTGACGGTGGCGGCGTCGCCGGCGACCGCGGCGGCGATGGAGCCGTAGACGTCCGTGGAGGCGACGACGGTGGGGGTGCTGTCGGCGGAGGCGCCGGTGCCGTCCGCGGTGCTGTCGCCGCCCCCGCACGCGGCGAGGCCGAGAGTGGTGGTGAGGACGGCGAGGGTGAGGGCGGCGCGGCGCATCAGCGACTTCCTGACGATGGGAACGGTTGTCGGGAACTGTAACCCCGCGACCGCGCCGTCCCGTCCCGCCGTTCCCCCGTCCCGCCCACCCCCACCCCGCGGTGAGCGGGGGAGTCGCGGTCTCCTCGCTCACCGCGGGGTGGGGGTGGGGTGGGGGTCAGCGGGTGGCGGGGGTGCGCTCGGGCGGGCGGGCGGCGTCCCCCAGCGACTCCATCGTCCGGGTGCAGGTGGCGATGAGCAGCGGCACCGCCAGCATCGCGCCGACCGCCGGGACCGCGGCCCCGGAGTCGTTGACGGCGAACCCGATGCCCAGCAGCACCAGCAGCGCGATGCAGCCCGGCCGCAGCACCGGGTGCCGGTCGTAGGTGCGCTGCAGCACCGGGACCCCCAGCACGCGCGGGCGCACCAGCACGAACGCGATGAACGCCGCCGCCAGCGCCAGCACCGCGCTGAGGATCCAGTTGCTCACCAGGATCCGCAGGTTCTGGGCGAGCTTGCGCTCCACCACCTGCCACGCCCCGCCGTCCAGCACCGTCTGCACGAACCGCCCCAGGTGCGTCTGCTCGTCCACCGGCCGCAGCCAGTCCGCCAGGGAGATCGCCGCCAGCAGCAGCAGGGTGCCGGCCAGCAGCAGCAGCACCCGCCGCCACGTCACCCGCACGCCCGCCACCAGCAGCGCGAACAGCCCGAACGCCGGCACGATCGCCGGCGGCCCGCCGAAGTCGCTGCCCAGCACGCCGTCCACGTAGACGGCCAGCAGCCCCAGGCCCGCCACGGCCAGCGCGGCCGCGCGCCGGCGCCCGGACAGCACCAGCCGGTCGGCCACCGCGACCGTGAACAGCAGCGCCCCGGTCGCGAACAGCGCGAACTGCTGGTTGCCCAGCCCGTAGAAGCGTCCCGCGACCACCGGCTGCAGGCCGTTGAGGCTGGAGGCGATCAGGCGCGAGCCGGTCGCCGCGTCCACCGCCAGCACCCCCGCGGTGATGGCGCCGACGACGCCCAGCGGGCCCAGCGGGTGCCGCCGCCACGGCCCCAGCAGCGCCACCGCGGTGATCGCCGCCACGTACAGGGCGACCGCGCCCGTCACGGCCAGGAGGTGGTCGCCGGTCGAGTCGCCGTGGCGCCACCACGGCAGCGTGTTCGCCAGGAACGTCGAGGCGCACACGGCCCCGTACACGACCGCCAGGGTCCGCAGCCACGACAGCACCCGACGGCGCCCGCGCGCACCGCCCCACGCCCGCCGCAGGGCGAGCGTCGCCACCGCGTACAGGACGATCTGGGAGGCGCCCCAGGCGGTGAAGAACGGCGCCACCAGCGGCTGCACGGCCTGGGCGGCCAGGTCCAGGTCGCGCACCTTCTCCACCCGCTCGCCGACGCTCGCGCCGGCCCGCGTGGAGGTGACCGGAGCTCCCACGAGCCCGGTGGTGCCGTGGTCGCCGCCGAGCGCCAGGGCCAGGACGGTGGGGGTGACGTCGGTGGTCTGCACGATGCCGACCTGGCGGGTGGAGCGGCTGACGAGCAGGCCCTCGTAGTCCCCGCCGCCGGGCTGCGGGCCGGTGGCGGCGGCGAACTGAAGGTGCGCCGTCCTGCCGGCGTCGGCGATCGAGGCGGTGAACAGGGTCGTGGCACCGGCACCGGTGGAGGCCGCCACGGCTTCCTGCACGGCGGCGACGACGGCGTCCACGGCGGCGACCTGCTCGGCGTGCGAGGCGGCCGGGGCCTCCTCCCGCCCGGGCAGGTCCGCCGGGTCGCGCACCGCGCCGGCGTCGACGACGACGACCTCCGCGCCGGACTCCAGCGCGTCCTGGACGTGCCCGCCGACGGCGGCGGGGGTGCCGGCCTCGGCGCGGCTGACGTACGCGGGGACCTCGCCGGCGGAGGTGGCCAGCGCCACGCCCGCGCCGGGCCCGACCGCCACGGCGCGGGTGCCCGCCTCGGCCAGCGCGTCGCCCAGCAGGCCCGGCTGCGCGCCGAAGGAGCCGGCGGCGGCGATCTCGCGGTACCGCGCGAAGTCCGGCTGGACGCCGCCGGTGACCTCGGCGACCGGTGCGCAGGGGGCGTCGACGTGCCCGGCGGAGGTGCCGTCGAAGTCGGTGGCGCGCCGGCCGGCGGACAGCGCCAGCCAGCCGTCGCCGGGGCAGGCGGCGGTGAAGACGCTGCGCACGGCGACCGTGCCGAGGGCGCCGCTGCTCATGGCGGCCAGCGCGGGCGTGGCCTCCTCGGACACGTCCGACCAGCGCACGCCGCTGAAGCCGACGAGCACGAGGGGGGAGGTGCTCCCGGCCGGGGCGGGCGCCGCGGCCCGGGCCGGTGCGGGGGCGGTCACCAGCAGCAGGGCGAGGACGGCCAGCGCGGTCAGCGCCGCGCGGGCCGGCCCCGTGGGGTTCGCGTCGGGTCGGGCGGTGCGGGGGCGGGGCGGCACCGGACAAGGCTAGGTGGCGCCCGTGCACCGCACGTGACGGAGCGGGTGGGGGTCTGGGGGAGGATCGGCGGGTGGTCGTGGACGGAGGGGCGGGGGCGCCGGGTGCGCCCGGGGCGTCGGGAGCGCGGGGGCGGGCCGGGGCCCGGCCGCCGGCGCGGCCCGCGGTGCTGCCGGTGCTGCTGGGCGTGCTGGCGCTGCTGGCCGCCGCGGCGCCGGTGGTGCACCGCTACCTCGTGGCGTACCCGGACGACCAGTGGCAGGTGGACCTGGAGGTGTACCGGGAGGCGGGTCGCAGCCTGCTGCTGGGCCGGCCGGTGTACGAGGTCCTCACCGAGTCCCCGCAGCTGCTGCCGTTCACGTACCCCACCTTCTCGGCGGTGCTGGCCGTCCCGCTGGCGCTGCTGCCGTGGGGCGCCGCGGGGTGGGTGTGGACGGGCGTGCAGCTGTCGCTGCTGTGGCTGGTGGTGGGCCTGGCGTTCCGGCCGCTGCTGGCGCGCGCCGGGCGGTGGGCGCCGCTGGCGCAGGGCGTGGTGGCGGCCGCGTGCGTGTGGGTCTCCCCCGTGGGGGAGAACGTGCGCTTCGGGCAGGTGAACCTCGTCCTCGTCTCGCTGTGCCTGCTGGACCTGGTGCGCGGTGCGGACGGGGTGCGTGCGGGGCGCTACCGGGTGCGCTGGCCGCGCGGTGCCCTGGTCGGGCTGGCGGTGGCGATCAAGCTGACGCCCGGGGTGTTCCTGGTCCACTTCGCCGTGACCCGGCAGTGGCGTGAGCTGCGCAACGCGGTGCTGGCGGCGGCCGGGGTGACGGTGGCGACGTTCCTGCTGGCGCCGGAGGCGTCGCTGGAGTTCTGGACCGCCGCGCTGCTGGACCCGGAGCGGCTGGGCCCGAACGCGGGCTCCTCCAACCAGTCGATCCGCGGTTTCCTGCTGCGCCTGTACCTGCCGGAGGCGGTGACGACGCTGGTGTGGGCGCTGGCGGCCGCGGCGGCGGCGGTGCTGGGCTTCGCGGTGGCGCGCCGGCTGCACCGGCGCGGGTCGCCGGTGGGGGAGGTCGCGGCGTGCGGGGTGGTGGCGCTGCTGGTCTCGCCGGTGTCGTGGCTGCACCACTTCGTGTGGGGGCTGGTGGTGCTGGGCGCCGTGCTGGGCGCCGGTCGCGAGCGCCGGCGGGTGGTGGTGGCGCTGGTGGGTTTCGCGCTGCTGTCCGTGGCGTGGCCGTGGTGGGGGGCGAACCTGCTCGCGGGGGGTGGTGTGCCGGTGCCGCTGGCGCGCGCGGTGCAGAGCGGTGACCTGTGGTGGGCGTGCCTGTCGCTGGTGGCGCTGGCGCGGCTGGTGGACGGCCCGGGGGGCGGGCGCGAGGGCCGTGCCGAGCTCCCCCTCGATCACCGTAAGTGATTGAGGGGTAGCTGAGAGTTTAGGTCCGTCCGTCGGGGGGCAACACGGCTCAGCAGGACCGACCGTGCACCCGAGGGGGGAACCGTGAGCCAGACGACGCACAGCCTTCGTCCCACCGTGGACGCCTGGGAGTGGCAGTTGCGGGGCTCGTGCCGCGACGCCGACCCCGAGCTGTTCTTCCACCCCGAGCTCGAACGGGGAGCCGCCCGCCAGCACCGCGACGCCGCAGCGCTGGCCGTGTGCGCCGAGTGCCCCGTGCTGCGCCAGTGCCGCGAGCACGTCCTCAGCCACCGCGAGGTCTACGGGGTGTGGGGCGGGCTCACCGAGGACCAGCGCGAGCAGATCTGGGCCGCCCGCTCCGAGCGGCGCCGCCTGCGGCAGGCCGGCTGAGCGCTCGCTGCCCCGACCGGGGCGCGCGGTCCGGGCACGGGCCCCGCGCGCCGGCCGGCGCAGCGCGCGGGTGGGCGCACGGGGGGACCCGGCGCGGGAGGGGGCTACGGTTCCCTCCCGTGCCCCGCTACGCGTTCTTCGGCCCCGTCGGCACCTTCTCCGAGGCGGCGCTGCGCGCCGTCGTGCCCGACGCGCCCGCCGAGGCCATGGCCAGCGTCGACGCCACCATCGAGGCCGTGCGCACCGGCGCGGCCGACGTCGGCTGCGTGCCCATCGAGAACTCCGTCGAGGGCGGGGTCCCCGCCACCCTCGACGGCCTCGCCGTCGGCGACCCCCTCGTCGTGGTCGCCGAGGTGGTCCTGCCCGTCTCCTTCGTCCTGGCCGCCCGCCCCGGGACGGCCCTGTCCGACGTGCGCCGCGTCAGCACCCACTCGCACGCCTACGCCCAGGTGCGCCACCGCCTGCACCGGATGCTGCCCGAGGTCGCCTACGTGCCCGCCACCTCCACCGCCGCCTCCGCGGCGGCGCTGGCCGCCGAGGCCGACGGCGGGCCCGCCGCCGGGTTCGAGGGGGCAGTCTGCGCCCCGTTCGCCGCCCGCCGCTTCGGGCTGGACGTGCTCGCCGAGCGCATCGAGGACCGCGACGGCGCCCAGACCCGCTTCGTGCTGCTGTCGCGCCCCGGCGCCGTGCCCCAGCGCACCGGGAACGACAAGACGTCCCTGGTGCTGTTCCTGCGCGAGGAGCGCCCCGGTGCCCTCGTGGAGGCGCTGGAGCAGTTCGTCACCCGCGGCATCAACCTCACCCGCATCGAGTCGCGCCCGGCCGGCGACGCCCTGGGCCGGTACTGCTTCTCCATCGACTGCGACGGCCACCTCGCCGACGCCCGCGTGGGCGAGGCCCTCATGGGCCTGCACCGGGTGTGCGAGCGGGTGCGGTTCGTCGGCAGCTACCCGCGCGCCGACGGCGGCACCGCCGTCCTCGGCTCCGGGCCCACCGACGCCGCGTTCGCCGAGGCCCAGGACTGGCTGGACCACCTGCGCGCCGGCGGCGCCTGAGCGCGGGGAGGGGCCGCCGTCCTCAGACCTCGTCCAGGCACGGGCCGGTGCCCAGGGCGGCCAGGCCCGTCAGGTCGCCGGCGCCGTGGTCCAGCACCCCCGCGAACGCCGCGTTCACCACCTGCCCGGGGTCCTCCACGTGCGCCGGGCCCACCAGGTGCCCCAGCTCGTGCAGCCACACCGCCTCCGCCCTGCGGCGCACCCCCGGGTCCTCGAAGCCGCGCGTCGCGCTCGTCGTCAGCCCCGCCGTCCCGGAGACGACGACGGCCGGGCCCGAGGACGTGCGCGCCACCACCGGCCCGCTCCACCCGCTCGACCGCCGCGGCCAGCGCCTCCTCGCCGCCCGGCGGCACCCCCGAGGGGGCCACCACGTGGTGCACCGGCCGGCACGGGTCCCAGCGGAGCCCCGGCCGACTCGCGCCCCGGGGTGGGGGCGTGCCGCACCCCGGCGGCGGTGGCGGGGACGACGTCGACCGCGCCGCTGCGCTCCAGCACCGCTGCGGCCGCCGCCAGCGCCAGGGCCACCGCCACCGCGCGCGGGGGTGCCGGGGCGCCGCGCGGGGTGCGGGGTCGGGGGGCCACCGGACGACTGTGCCGGGCCGCGCGCCGCGGGGGAGGCGCTCTCCCCCGTCGGGTGCCGGGTTCACCCGGACGGGCGGACGCGCGGGCGGGGCGGCCGGTGCGTCAGCCCCGCAGCGGGGGGCAGCGCACCAGCAGCACGCCGGCCTCCACCTCGACCCGGATCCGCAGCGCGGTGCCGATCGGGTCGCCGTCCAGCTCCACCTCCTGCGGCTCCGCGCAGGTCACCTCGATGCGGCGGCCGCGCAGGTGCTGCACCCGCCGCTGCCCGCGCCGGTCGCGCGTGACGATCGCCCACGCCACCTCGCCCCAGGCGATGCCGCCGCGCGGGGACAGCACGACCGCGTCGAGGAAGCCGTCGTCGACGCGCGCGTCCGGCATCAGGACCAGGTTCTTCGTCAGCCGCCCGCAGTTGCCGACGATGACGGCGCGGGTGCGCACGCCCACGGCGTCGCCGTCGTCCACGCGCACCTTCACCCGCGCCTGCGGCCCCCACAGCGCCCGCGCCCCCGAGACCACGTACGCGCCGTAGCCCAGGTGCCGCTTCAGGCGGTCCTCGACGCCGGCCATCACCGCCGCGTCGAACCCGAGCCCGGCCATGACGAGGAACAGGTGCCGGTCGGGGTCGGCGTCGGAGCCGGTGCGGTCCACCGTCAGCCAGCCCACGTCCACGGCCGCGTCGGGGGCGGAGAACACCAGGTCCAGGGCCGCGGCGAGGTCGGTGTGCGGGACGTCGAGGTTGCGGGCCAGCAGGTTGCCCGTCCCGGCCGGCAACAGGCCCATCGGCACGCCCGTGCCCGTCATCGCCTCCGCGACGGCCCGCACGGTGCCGTCGCCGCCGGCGGCCAGCACGATGTCCACACCGTGCGCGAGCGCCTCGCGGGCCTGCTCGGCGCCCCGCTCGGCGGGGGTCGTCTCCAGCCACAGCGGGTCCTGCCAGCCGTGGGAGCGGAACACCGCCGCCGTGTACGCCTGCCGGCGGCGCAGCGCCTGCTCGTCCAGGTGGGAGAACTTCGAGGGGTTCACGACGATCGCCGCCCGCGGGCGCGCCGCCACCGCCGGGTCGGGCGCCTCGGCCACCAGGGCCCTCAGCCGCCGGCCGGTGCGCCGCTCGCGCACCAGCAGCAGCGAGACGACCAGGAGCAGCGCGGCCAGCAGGACGGCGAGCGCGCCCGCGCCCCACAGGTCCCCCGCCACCCGGGCACGCTACCGGTCGCCGCGCGCGGGTCGGCGCGGCGGGAGACCCGTTAGGGTCGGCGGGGTGATCGACCTGCGCCTGCTCCGGGACGACCCCGACGCCGTCAAGGCCAGCCAGCGCGCCCGCGGCGAGGACGAGGCGGCCGTGGACCGCGCGCTCGCCGCGGACGTGCGCCGTCGCGGCGCGATCTCCGAGTTCGAGCGGCTGCGGGCCGAGCAGAAGTCCCGCGGCAAGGACGTCGCCAGGGCGAAGGGCGAGGAGAAGCAGGCCCTGCTGGCCGCGGTGAAGGAGCTCGCCGAGCAGGTCAAGGCCGCCCAGGCCGCGGCCGACGCCGCCGCGCAGGAGTTCGACGCCGCGATGCGCTCCATCCCCAACGTCGTCGCCGACGGTGTGCCGCCCGGCGGCGAGGACGACTACGTCGTGCTGCGCGAGGTCGGTGAGCAGCCGCAGCTGCCCGAGGGCCTGGACGCCTGGCGCGACCACCTGGAGCTGGGCGAGCTGCTGGGCGCCATCGACACCGCGCGCGGCGCGAAGGTGGCCGGCTCGCGGTTCTACTTCCTCACCGGCGTCGGCGCGCGCCTGGAGCTGGCGCTGCTGAACATGGCCGTCGCCCACGCCCTCGAGGCCGGGTTCACCCCGATGATCACCCCGACGCTGGTCAAGCCGGAGGTCATGGCGGGCACCGGGTTCCTCGGTGCGCACGCCGCGGAGGTGTACCGGCTGGCCGAGGACGACCTCTACCTCACCGGGACCTCCGAGGTGGCGCTGGCCGGCTACCACGCCGACGAGATCCTCGACCTGTCCACCGGCCCGAAGCGGTACGCCGGCTGGTCGGCCTGCTACCGGCGCGAGGCCGGCTCGCACGGCAAGGACACCCGCGGCATCGTCCGCGTGCACCAGTTCCACAAGGTGGAGATGTTCTCCTTCTGCCGCCCCGAGGACGCCGCCGCCGAGCACGAGCGGCTGCTGGCGCTGGAGGAGGCGATGCTCGCCGCGGTGGAGGTGCCCTACCGGGTCATCGACACCGCCGCCGGCGACCTGGGCAGCTCCGCGGCCCGCAAGTTCGACTGCGAGGCGTGGGTCCCCTCGCAGGGCGCCTACCGGGAGCTGACGTCCACCTCGAACTGCACGACGTTCCAGGCGCGCCGCCTGGGCGTGCGCGAGCGCGCCGAGGGCGAGGGCGGCACCCGCCCGGTGGCGACCCTGAACGGCACCCTGGCCACCACCCGGTGGATCGTGGCGATCCTGGAGAACCACCAGCTCCCCGACGGCTCGGTGCGCGTGCCCGGGGCGCTGCGCCCGTTCCTGGGCCTGGACGTCCTGACCCCCGCCTGACCCCCGCCTGACCCCCGTCCGACCCCCGTCCGACCCCCGCCCGACCCCCGTCCGGGCGCGTCGCCCGGACGGGTGGTGCCCGGACCCTCACCGGGCCGCCCGTCGCGCCGGGAACTAGGGTCGGCCGGGTGAACGGGGGGATGCGGGGCGCGCTGGTCGCGCTGGACGTCGACGGCACGATCGTCGACCACGACGAGGCGCTGTCGGACCGGGTGCGGGTGGCCGTGCAGCGGGTGGCGGCGTCGGGGGCGCACGTGGTGGTGGCCACGGGCCGCTCCCTGCACGGGGTGCTGCCGGTGCTGCAGCGGCTGGACCTGCACACCGGGTTCCTGGTGTGCAGCAACGGGGCCGTCACCGCGGAGCTGGACCGCTCGGAACCGGAGGGGTACCGGGTGGTGTCCCTGCACACCTTCGACGCCTCCCGGGCCGCGCAGGCGCTGCGCGGGAGCATCCCCACCGGGTTGTTCGCGGTGGAGGTGCTGGGCCGCGGGTTCAAGGTCACCGCCCCGTTCCCGGACGGCGAGCTGACCGGCGAGGTCGAGGTCGTCCCCTTCGACGAGATGTTCGACGAGCCGGTGATGCGCGTGGTGGTGCGCAGCCCCGAGCACACCTCGGCCGAGTTCGGCGAGCTGGTCGAGCGCATCGGGCTGCACGGGGTGGCGTACTCGGTGGGCTGGACGGCGTGGCTGGACCTGGCCCCCGACGGGGTCACCAAGGCCAGCGCCCTGGAGGACGTGCGCTCGAGGCTGGGCGTGCCGCGCGCCGCGACCGTCGCGGTCGGCGACGGGCGCAACGACGTGGAGATGCTGCAGTGGGCCGCGCGCGGGGTCGCGATGGGCAACGCGCCCGAGGAGGTGCGCGCGGTCGCCGACGAGGTGACCGGGCACGTGGACGACGACGGCCTCGCCGAGGTCCTGGAGGGCCTGCTGGACGCCCGGGCCGACACCCGCGCCGCCTCCTGACCCCCCGCCGCCCGTGCCCGCCCCGCTCACCCCGCGCGGTCCGCTGGAGCGGGTGCGGCGCACCTTCCGCGCCCGCGTGGCGGGCGACCCCACGGGTGCGCCGCGCTGGGTGCGCGACGTCGCGCTCGTGGGCGGCCGCGACGGCTGGTTCGACCCGCACGGGGTGGTGTGGGCGGTGCACGGCGGCCTGAGCACCCTCGTCGGCGGTCTCGTCGCGCTGCTGGGGCAGGCGGCGCACCCGCTGGCGCTGGCGGGGGTGCAGGGGCACTCGGACTACCGCGAGGACCCGTGGGCGCGCCTGGCCGGGACCGCCCGCTGGCTGGTCGTGTGCACGTTCGGGTCCGCCGAGCTGGCCGAGCGGGACTGCGCCCGCGTGCGCGGGATGCACCGGCGGGTGCGCGGGCGCACCGACGACGGCCGGGCGTACTCCGCACGGGACGCGGACCTGCTGCGCTGGGTGCACCTGGCGTTCACCGACGCCTTCCTGGCCGCGCACCGCGAGCTGGGTGCGGACCTGTCGGGCCGGTTCGGTCCGCGCTGGGCGGACGCGTACGTGCGCGACTGGGCCCGCACGGCGCAGGCGCTGGGCGCCACCGACCTGCCCGCGAGCGAGGCGGAGCTGGCCGAGGCGCTGGCCGGGTTCGCGCCGGTGCTGGAGCCCGTCCCGGCCGACCTGCGCCGCTTCCTGCTCGCCCCGCCGGGCCTGACCCGGGCGGAGGCGCCGTTCTACGCGGGGCTGACGGCGGCGGCGGAGCTGCTGCTGTCGCCGGTGCTGGCGCCGTCGGCCGGTGCCCCCGGGCGCGCGGCCCGGGGCCCGGGGGAGCGGTTGCGGCTGGCGGCCACCCGCACCCAGCTGCGGGCGCTGCGCGCGGTCACCGGCCGGGAGCCGTGGGAGCAGGCCGGCCGGTACCGCACCGGCACGGGCCCGCGCCCCGACTGGCTCTGACCCGGCTCCGAGCTGCCCCCCTTCCGCGCCCCGCGGTGGTCGCAGGGGCGTGGCACGTTTCACCGAACCGGTTCGGGGGCACCCCCTCGTACGTCGGGGCGACGGCCGGCGCGCAGCTGCGCGGGCCGACGTGGAGCCGTCGCGGAGCCCCGGCGCGCGACCGGCCCACCCCCTCGCCCTGGAGATCCCACGTGCCCGGCAGTCCACCGCCCCCCGATCCCACCGCCGCGGACCGGGAGGTGAGGGCCTGCCCACCACCCCGGCGCGCCGGAGCGCCCGGCGCCCCCCGCCCCCGGGCCGACGAGGTGCCCGACCCCTCCACCGCGGTGGCCGACGCCGCCGCCGCGGACGTCGCCCCCTCCGCCGCGGGACCGGCGGCCCCGGAGGCGCTCGGCGAGCAGCGCCCCGCCCCGCCCCGCACGTTCGGCCTGGTGGTGCTGCTGGGGTCGATGGCTGCGCTGGGCGCGATCAACACCGACCTGTACCTGCCGTCGCTGCCGCAGGTGGCCTCCGACCTCGGGTCCACCGACTCCGCCGCCCAGCTGACCATCACCGTCGTCCTCGTCGGGATGGCGCTGGGCCAGCTCGTCGTCGGTCCCCTCAGCGACCGCTACGGCCGCCGCCCGCCGGTGGTGGCCGGGTTCGCCCTCTTCGCGGCGGCGTCGCTGCTGTGCGCGGTGGCGCCGAGCCTGCCGGTGCTCGTGGGGCTGCGCTTCCTGCAGGGCCTGGGCGTCTCGGCGGGGGCGGTGACGGGCATGGCCGTGGTGCGCGACCTGTTCACCGGGCCCGCCGCCGCGCGGCTGATGTCGCGGCTGGTGCTGGTCATCGGGGTGGCGCCGCTGTTCGCGCCCACCCTCGGCGGGGCGCTGGCCGGCGTCGCCGGGTGGCGCGCGGTGTTCGTCGTGCTGGCGCTGGCCGGCGTGGTCCTGCTGCTGACCGTGCGGCGGCGGCTGCCCGAGACGCGACCGGGCGGCGGCACCGGCGCCGGGCGGGGAGCGCGCGACACCCTCGGGCAGGCGCTGCGGACCTACGCCCGCCTGGTGCGCGACCGCCGGTTCGTCGGGTTCGCCCTGCTGCCGGGCCTGGCGATGTCGGTGATCGTCTGCTACGTCTCCGTCTCGCCGTTCGTGTTCCAGGAGGTCCACGGGCTGTCCACCACGCAGTTCTCCCTGCTGTTCGCCCTCAACGGCATCGCCCTCGTCGGCGGCACCCAGCTCAACGCGGCGCTCGTGGGCAGGTTCACGCCGCTGGGGCTGCTGCGCGTCGGCGTGCCCGTGACCGCGGCGCTCGCCCTCGTCCTGCTCGGCGTGGTCCTCACCGGCGCCGGCGGGTTCGCCGGTCTGCTGGTGGTGCTGTGGTTCCTGCTGGGCAGCGGGGGGCTGGTCTCGCCGAACGCCGTCACCTGCGCGCTCGCCGAGCACGGCCGCACCGCCGGGTCGGCCGCCGCGCTGGTGACGGCGGCGCAGTTCGGCCTCGGCGGTGCGGTGGGCACCGTGGCCGGTGCGCTGGGCGGGGACGAGCGCGCCATGGCGGTGGTGATGGTCGGCGCGGCGCTGGCCGCGTGCTGCTCGCTGCTGGTGGCGACGCGCTCGCGGCGCGCCCGTGCGGCGGCTGGCACGATGGGGCGGTGAGCACCGAGGCGCCCCCCACCACCGTCGACGACGCGGGGGAGGGTGCCTTCGCCGCCGCGTGGCGCCTGGTGGCCACCGACCTGGACGGCACGATCGTGCCGCGCGACCGCCCGGTGTCCCGGCGCACCCTGGACGCCTTCGCCGCGTGCGCGGCCGTCGGCATCCCGGTGGTCCCGGTGACGGGCCGCCCGCCGCGGTGGGTGTCGCCGCTGGCGGAGGAGGCGGGCCTGGGGGGACGGGTGGTGTGCGCCAACGGCGCCGTCGTGTTCGACCTGGACGCCGGTGAGGTCGTGCGCCAGCACCCGATCGCCGCCGACGTGGTGCTCGAGGTGACCCGGCGCCTGCGCCCGGTGCTGCCCGGCATCGGCTTCGCCCTGGAGGCCGTGACCGGCTTCCGCCGCGAGGACTCCTACGCGACCCGCTTCGACACGGGCATGGAGCAGCGCGTGGGCCCCCTGGAGGAGCTCCTGGCGGGCAGCCCGCCGGTGGTGAAGGTCCTGGCGAAGTGCCCGGGGGTCTCCAGCGACGAGATGCTGCGGGTGGCCCGCCGCGAGGTGGGGGACCTGGTGGGCGTGACGCACTCCAACGCCGTGGACTCGCTCGTCGAGGTGATGGCGCTCGGCGTCAGCAAGGCGAGCACGCTCGCGGAGGTGGCGCGCGACCGCGGCGTCGGGCCGGAGGGCGTGGTGGCCTTCGGGGACATGCCGAACGACCTGGAGATGCTGCGCTGGGCCGGGCGTTCCTACGCGGTGGCCGACGGCCACCCGGACGCGGTGGCCGCGGCGGACGGCGTGGCCGAGGCGTGCGGGGACGACGGGGTGGCGCGGGTGCTGGAGCGGCTGCTCAGCCGGCGCGCGGGGTGATGCGCCCCACGCCGTGCACGAGGACGGGCACGCCGTCCACGGCCTCGGGCAGGTCGGGCCGGTCGGCGTCGTCGGCGACGTTGACCTTCACCGCCCACGCCGCGTCCAGCTTGGTGAGGCCGACGCCGTTCACGCGCGAGTCACCGCCCACCAGTTGACGGACGTGCGCCTTGGCGGCGCGCGCGGCACCGACCCCGCCTCCCGCTGATCGACTCACACGACCAGTGTCGCACCGAGGGCGTCGAGCACAAGGCCGATCGGGTTGCAGAACGTGAGCCCGGTGCCGTTCTCGCCCCCGCGCTCGCTGCCCGCGAAGAGCAGCCCGACGGCCTCGCGGGTGTCGGGGCGGTACACCAGCGAACCGGAGTCCCCGCCGGCGGAGAACGCGCCGGCGGCGCCGGTGACCTCCACCTGCCCGTCGAACACGACCACCCCGACGGGGTACTCCACGGCCACGTCGTCCAGCTCGATGGCGCTGATGCGGCCCCGGGTGCGCCCGGTGGTGCGGCCCACCTTCTCGACCTGCACCTCGTCGTCGGCGTCGGCCCAGCCGCGCAGGCGCCCCACGGGGTAGGTGGGGTCGTGGCCCTCGCCGTCGTCCAGCAGGGTCAGGGCGGCGTCGACGGCGTTGCCGCCGCCGGCGTCCAGCGGCACGGCGCGGGCCAGGCTGCCGACCCGGTCGCGCTCGCGCCCGCCGTCGGCGGGGCCGGGCTGCAGGACGGGGTCGTCCAGGGCGGCCTGGTCGGAGTCGGCCAGGACGTGGTTGTTGGACAGCGCGTACACGCCGTCGGAGCCGGTCACGGTGACGAACGCGCCGAGGGTGCCGGCGGTGACGTCGCGGTGGGCGAGGGACAGGCCGGGGTGCAGCGGGCGCACCCGGCGGCGCATCTCGGCCGAGGTCCAGGTGCGGCCCTCGGCGGGGGCGGTGAGGGCCCGCACGCGCCCGACGTCGCGCACGTCGAGCTCGGCGGCCGCGGCCGTGCCGGCGAGCTCGCGGGCGTGGCCGAGGAGGGCGTCGCCGCGCTCGCCGGAGTAGCGCACGGCCAGGCCGTAGCGGGGGCCGTCGGCGCCGTGGCCGAGGACGCTGACCCCGACGCTGGCGACGCCCTGCGGCGCGGCCAGCGGGGTCAGCGCGACGCTCCGGGCCCGCAGCCGGGCCTTGAGCTCGCGAGCGTTGTCGATGTGCACCGCTGGGTCCCCCCTGGTGAGCCGTCCGTGGTCTGACGAGCACACTCTGACAGGGGTCGCCGACAGACGGTGAGGTCGAGCGGTGCGGGGGCCCGGTCGCCCGGTGGTGCGGCTCAGCGCAACCCGGCGAGCTCCTCCGCGCGCACCACGGCCCGCTCGACGGCGGCCAGGGAACCGCCGCCGACGCGCACCATGGCGGCGGCCTCGGCGACCTGCGCGCAGGCGGTGGCGGTGCGGGTGAGGCGCCGGTGCACCTCCGGGTGGTGGCCCTCGGGCCCGGCGGGGACGGTGAAGCCGTCGGAGGGGGCCTCGGCCTGCGCCCGCACGGCGCTGGCGCGGGCGGCGCGGGCCACGAGGTCCACCCGCGGCAGGTACTCCTGCAGCGCGGTGCGCTCCGGGCCGGGCGGGCAGCCGTCGACGACCTGCTCGACGCGGCGCACCGCCCGGTCCACGGAGTGCCCGGCGCGCGCCCACACCCCCCGGCCCAGCGGGTCGGGGGTGCGGCGCCAGAACGCGAGCTTCAGCGCCCGGCCCTCACAGGTACTGGCCGGTGCCGCCGGGCTGCACGCGCGGCACGCCGCCGCGCGGCTGCCCGGGCGCGCCGGCGCCGGGGGCACCGGCCGCGGGGCCGAGGCCCGCGCCCGGCAGGGCGCGCCGCATCTCCTGCAGCTGGGCCTGCGCGGCCATCTGCTGGGCGACCAGGGCGGTCTGGATGCCGTGGAAGAGGCCCTCCAGCCAGCCGACGAGCTGGGCCTGGGCGATGCGCAGCTCGCTCTCGGAGGGGGCGGCGCCCTCGGCGAAGGGCAGCGCGATGCGGCGCAGCTCCTCGACGAGGTCGGGGGCCAGGCCGCCCTCCAGCTCCGTCAGGGAACGCTCGTGGATCTCGGCGAGGCGGTGCCTGCCGGCCTCGTCCAGCGGCGCGGAGCGCACCTCCTCCAGCAGCTGCTTGACCATGCTGCCGATGCGCATGACCTTCGCCGGCTGGCTCACCAGGTCCGCCGGTCCGGGTTCGCCCTCCTCGGGCGGCTCGGCGATGCCCATGCCCTGCGGGGTGACGACGACCACGCGGGGGTCGGCGCCCTCGGGGTTCTCGCGCCGCACGTCCGGCGGCGTGGGGTCTTCCGGGGGCTGCGGGGAGTGCTGCTGCGACATGGCCCCCATCCTGCCGTCAGCGCTGCGCGCGCACCTCCCGCGGCAGGGCGAGCGCGACCAGCAGGACGGTGGCGGCCACGGCGAGGCCGGGCGCGGCCACGGCGGTGGCCAGGCCGGCGCCGGGCGCCGCGTACGCGGCGACGAGGGCGAGCGCGCACGCGACGGGTGCACCGGCGGCCAGCAGCGCCACCCGCCCGGGGGAGGGCCGCCCGCGCACCCACCGTCCGCGCCGTCCCCACGGCAGGGCGTGGGCGCCGGCGACGACGGCGGCGCCGACGAGCGCGGAGGCCAGCGGGTCGCTGACGCGGTGCCAGCCGTCGGCGACGACCATGGCGCCCATCGCGCCGGAGGCCAGCGCCCCCAGCGGCGCCAGGACCCACCGCCAGCGCGGCGGGGCCGCCACGAGCAGGCCGAGGCAGACGCCGAGCACGCCGGCGGTGTGGCCGCTGGGCAGGCTGTTGCCGCCGCCGGAGTAGGCGCTGACCAGGTCGGGGCGGTCCAGCAGGACGAGCTTGAGCAGCTCGGTGAGGCCGAGGGTGAGGGTGGCCACGGCCAGGCCGAGGGCGGCGCGGCCGGGGGCGCGGCGCAGCAGCCCGGCCAGGGCCACGGCGCCGGCGCCGGCGAGGAGGTGGTGCGGCTCCAGGCGCCCGGCGAGGTCGAGCAGCCGCTCGCCCGCAGCGGGCAGCCCCGCGTCGGGGGAGGCGAGGGCGAGGCGGTGCACGGCGTCCTCGGCGGCCTGCCCGCGAGCGGTGCGCACGCACACCACGTACAGGACGGCCAGGGCCGCGGTGTGCAGCAGGGCGGTCGCGGCGTAGCCGCCGAGGCCGCGCGGGCCGGCGTCGCGCAGGCGTGGCGCCCGGGCGGTGGAGGCGGTGCTGGAGCTCACCGTCCCACTGTGCGGCACGTGCGCGCGGGGTGCGTCGCCGGAGCGTGCAGAGCCCGCGCGCGTCGTGCGGGGGAGTGCGGGGGAGTGCGGGGGAGCGCGGGTCGGCGGGGTGCCGGGTCAGCGGGAGGCGCGCTCCAGCGCGGCCAGCTCCTCCCCGGTCAGCTCCAGGTCGATCGAGGCCAGCAGCGGGCCGACCTGCTCGACGGTGCGGGCGCTGGCCAGGGGCGCCACGACCGTGGGCTGGTGCCGCAGCCAGGCGAGGGCGACGGAGGCGACCTCGGCGCCGTGCGCGGCGGCGACCTCGTCGAGGGCGCCCAGGACCCGCTGGCCGCGGGGGGAGTCCAGGTGGGCGGAGGCCTTGGCGCTGCGGGCGCTGTCGGGGCTCTGCCCGGGGCGGTATTTGCCGGACAGGAACCCGGAGGCGAGGGAGAAGTACGGCACCATCGCCAGGCCGTTGGCGGCCACGACGTCGGCGGGGCCGGACTCGTAGTCCTCGCGGCGCACGAGGTTGTACTCGTTCTGCAGGGCGGCGTAGGCGGTGAAGCCCTCGCGCCGGGACGTCTCCAGCGCCTGTTCCAGGCGGGGGGCGGTGAAGTTGGAGGCGCCGAGGGCGCGGACCTTGCCGGTGGTGACGAGCTCGTCGAAGGCGCCGAGGGTCTCCTCCACCGGCGTGCCCTCGTCGTCGGCGTGGGCCCAGTACAGGTCGATGCGGTCGGTGCCCAGGCGCTGCAGGGAGGCGTCGACGGCCTTGCGGATCGTGTCGGCGGCCAGGCCCTCCAGGCCGGGGGCCTTGCCGACCTTGGTGGCCAGCACGACCGCGTCGCGCTTGCCGGACCTGGCGAACCAGCTGCCCAGGATCGTCTCGGAGACGCCGGCGCCGCCCTCGCTCCAGGCGGAGTAGACGTCGGCGGTGTCGATGAAGTCGCCGCCGCCGTCGACGAAGGCGTCGAGCACGCGGTGCGACTCGGCCTCGTCGGAGGTCCAGCCGAAGGTGTTGCCGCCCAGGCACAGGGGGCGGACGTCGAGGTCGGAGGTGCCGATGCGGGTCATGGGCCCACCCCAGCACCCGCACCGGCGGGGCGCACGCGGGTGCCCGCGCCGGGCGCCCCCGGCCGGCCGTTCAGCCGGCCGTGGAGCGGGCGGCCTCGTCGACGACCCGGGCGACGGTCTCCGGCCGGGAGACCGTGACGGCGTGGGAGGCGTCGACCTCGACGGTCCGCGAGCCCGCGCGCTCGGCCGTGAACCGCATGGACTCGGCGGGGACGGCGAGGTCCTGCAGGGTGACCAGCGTCCACGAGGGGGTGGTCCTCCAGGCCGCCCGCGTGGCCCGGTCCTCCAGCGCGTCGGTGGTGATGGGCCGCTGGGTGACGGCCATCAGGTCGGCGACGTCCTCGGGAACTTCGCGGCGGGTTCGCCGGTGCTCTCGCCCGCCTCGAGCAGGAAGCTGGCGACGTACACCAGCGCCTTCACGCGGGGGTCGCCGTCGGCGGCCTCGCTCATCACGGTGCCGACGTAGGAGTGGCCGGCGAGCACGACCGTGGGCTTCGCGGCGTCGAGGGGAGTCGTGGTGGTGGTGCTGGTGGTCATGGCTGGTCCCTCTCCTGTCGCGGGCGGTGCGACCGCCCGGTCCTGTCGCGCGGGGCGCGGCCGCCCGATCGGCCGGCGCGTGGTCAGGGGGCGATCACCAGTTCCGTGATGAGGTCGTCCTCCAGCGCGAAGCGGTACCGCAGGTCCGCGGTGCCGCCCGGGAAGTCGCCCACCAGGTGGTGGCTCGTCACCCAGTGCGCGTCGTCGACGCGCTGGGCGCCGACGAGCTCGGAGGTGTACGTGAACCGCGTCCCGGCGTCGCGCAGGAACTGCAGGACCTGCTCCGGACCGCGGTGGGTGCGTCCGTCGTCGACGACCACGGCGCCGGGTGCGAGGGTGCGCAGGGCGGCGCCGGCCTCGCGGGCGTCGTGCGCGGCGAGGAAGGCGCGGACCGTGGCCGGCAGGTGGTCGATCCGGACGCTGGTGGGGTCGGTGTCGGGAGTGCTCACGTCCGCAGGTTGGCCCCTGCCCCGGCGGCGGGCTCAAGAGCTTGACCCTCTCCCCGGGGGAGGGGGCACAGTGCACGGGTGCCCCGTGCTCGAGCGCTCCCGATCGGCGAGTTCTCCCGGCTGACGCACCTGAGCGTGCGCACGCTGCGCCGCTACCACGAGGCGGGCCTGCTCGAACCCGCGCGGGTGGACCCCGACAGCGGGTACCGCTACTACGGCGCGGAGCAGATCCCCACCGCCCAGGTGATCCACCGGCTGCGCGAGCTGGACGTCCCGCTGGCCGACGTGCAGCGCATCGTGGCCTCGCCCGACCCGGCCGCCCGCGCGGCCCTGGTCGCGGAGCACCTGCAGCGCCTGGAGGCCCAGCTGGAACGCACCCGTGCCGCGGTGGTCTCGCTGCACCGGCTGCTGCACCCGCAGCCGGCCGGGCTGGACGTGCAGCTGCGCCGGGTGCCGGCCACCCGGGTCGCCGCCGTCCGGGGCGAGGTGGCGCTGGAGCAGGTGCTGCCCTGGTACGCCGGCGCGATGGCCGAGCTGGACGCGGTGCTCCCCGCGGGCGGCGGCGCACCCGGTGGGGTGTACGAGAACTCCCTCTTCGAGGACGGGCGCGGGGGCGTGCTGGTGCACCGGCCGGTGCCCGAGGCGTCGCCGGTGCCGCGCGTGGGACGGGTGCAGCCGGTGGTGCTGCCGGCCGTGGAACTGGCGGTGACGACCCACGCCGGTGAGCACGACGACATCGACGTCACCTACGGCCGGCTCGGCGACTGGGTGGTGCGGCACACCCTGGCCGTGTCGGGTCCGGTGCGCGAGAACTACCTGGTCGGTCCGCGCGACACGCCGGACGCGGCCGCCTGGCGCACCGAGATCGGCTGGCCGGTCTTCCCGGTGACGGCCGGCGCGGCGGCGCCCGGAGGAGGCGCCGGAAGCGCTTGACCCTCCCGCCGGGGGAGGGCCGAGCGTGGGGGCGTGAAGAACGAGGCAGAGGTTCGTGCGGCTCTCCAGGACTCCGCACCCGCCCACCCGCCGGCGCTGTCGCTGACCGGGCGCCGCGCCGTGGTCGTCGGCGGGACCAGGGGTCTGGGCGAGGCGGTGGTGGACCGGCTGCTCGCGGCGGGTGCGCACGTGATCGCCGTGGGGCGCACCGCACCGGCCGCCAGCCGCGCCCACCAGGTCGTCACCGCGGACGTGGTGCAGCCCCGGGCCGGTGACGAGGTCGCCGCGGCCGTGCGCGGGTCGGGGGGCGTCGACGTCCTCGTCCACGTCGCGGGCGGGTCCAGCTCACCCGGAGGTGGGCACTCGGCCCTGACCGAGGAGCACTGGCAGCACGAGCTGGCGTGGAACCTGCTGGGCGCGGTGCGCGTCGACCGCGCCCTCTCGCCGCTGCTGAGGAGCAGCGGCGCCGGTGCCGTCGTCCACGTGGGTTCCATCCAGGCCAGGATGCCGTTGTGGGACGGCACCCTCGCCTACGCCGCCGCCAAGGCGGCGCTGCGCGCCTACAGCAAGGGCCTGGCCAACGAGCTCGCTCCGGCCGGTGTGCGTGTCAACACCGTCTCCCCGGGCGGCATCGCGGGTCCGGGCGCGGACGGGCTCGCCCGCCGCATCGCCGCTGCTCGCGGCCTGAGCGAGCAGGAGGGCATGGGCCTGCTCATGGAGTCCCTCGGGGGCGTCCCCCAGGGGCGTCTCGCGCCGGTGCGCGAGATCGCCGAGGTGGTCGGCTTCCTGGTCTCCGACGCCGCCGCGTCGATCACCGGGGCGGAGATCACCGTCGACGGCGGGACCGTGCCCACCGTCTGACGCGCTGACCCCGGCCGGGGCGGCACCCGCGCGGCGGTCGGGAGGTGCCGCACTGCTGCGGACGGGTGGTCCCGCCGCGGCCTTGCGCGCCGTGCCTGAAATGCACTTGACGCGCACTCTGCACTCAGTGCAAATTCGGGGGGTGCCCACCTCGCCCCCCCTCGCACCGCTGCGCGAGCGCCGCCGCGCCGAGACCACGGCCGCCGTCGCCCGCGCCGCGCTCGACCTGGCCTGCGAGCGCCCCTGGGCCGAGGTGACCGTCGACGACGTCGCCGCCCGCTCGGGCATCTCGCGCCGCACGTTCTTCAACTACTTCCCGTCCAAGGACGAGGCGCTGCTGCACTTCGCGCCCGGCTGGGAACCGGACCTGCTGGCGGCGTTCCGCACCGGCTCCGGACCGGCCCTGGACGCCCTGGAAGAGGTGCTCGTCACCCAGACCGAGCGCTCCGTCGCCCACCGCGAGGACAGCCGCCGCCTGTTCGGCGTCGTGCACGACAACCCCGTCCTGCTGCCGGTCGTCCTGGGGCGCATCGCCGCCGCCGAGGAGGAGCTGGTCGAGGCCGTGCGCCGGCGCGAACCCGACGGCGACGACGTGCGCGCCCGCGTGCTGGCCGCCTGCGTCACGACCCTGTCGCGCCTCTCCGCGCAGTGCTGGATGGACGACCCGGTCGCCGACCCGGTCGCCACCGTGCGCGCCGCCTTCGCCGCCCTGCGCGGCATCACCAGCTGACCCAGAGCCCCACCGGAACCCCAGGAGCAACCCGTGCCCACCGCCGCCGCGCCGCCCGCCCGGCAGGGGGGCGAACGCGCCCCCCACGTCGGGTGGATCTTCGCCTCCCTCATGCTCGTCATGCTGCTGGCCTCCCTCGACCAGACGATCGTCGGCACCGCGCTGCCCACGATCGTCGGCGAGCTCGACGGCCTGGAGCACATGAGCTGGACGATCACCGCCTACACGCTCGCGCTGACCGTCGCCATGCCGGTCTACGGCAAGCTCGGCGACCTCGTCGGCCGCAAGAACCTGTTCCTGCTGGCCATCGCCCTGTTCCTGCTGGGCTCCGCGCTGTGCGGGTTCGCGCAGGGCATGGTCGAGTTCGTCCTGTTCCGCGGCCTGCAGGGCCTCGGCGGCGCCGGCCTGATGATCATGTCGCAGACGATCATCGCCGACGTCGTGCCCGCCAAGGACCGCGCGAAGTTCATGGCCCCCATGGGTGCCGTCTTCGGCGTCTCCGCCGTCGCCGGCCCGCTGGTGGGTGGCTGGCTCACCGACTCCGTCGACTGGCGCTGGGTGTTCTGGATCAACCTGCCGCTGGGCGTGGCCGCGCTCGCCGTGGCCGCGCTGACCATCCACCTGCCCAAGCGGAGGAACACCGCCCGCATCGACTACGCCGGCATGGTCACCCTGGCGCTGGCCCTCACCGGCCTGGTGCTGGTCGCGAGCTGGGGCGGCACCGAGCACGCCTGGGGCTCGGCGACGATCCTCGGCCTGAGCGCCGCCACCGTCGTGCTGGCCGTGACGTTCGTGCTCGTCGAGCTGCGCGCCCCCGAGCCGGTCATCCCCATGCGCCTGTTCCGCAACCGCACGTTCGTCGTCACCACGCTGCTCGGCCTCGTCGTCGGCGCCGGGATGATGGGCGCGCTGGCCTACCTGCCCACGTACCTGCAGATGGCCTACGGCGTGGACGCCACCGAGTCCGGCCTGCTGCTGCTGCCCATGGTGGCCGCGCTGCTGGTCACCAGCATCGGCTCCGGCGTCGTGGTCTCGAGGACCGGCCGCTACAAGGCCCTGCCGGTCGCCGGCACCCTGATCGCCGCCGCGGGCATGTTCGGCATGTCCACCATGGACCTGTCCACCCCGCTGTGGCTGCTGTGCGTGCACGTCGCCGTCCTCGGCGCCGGCCTGGGCCTGTTCATGCAGATCATCGTGCTGGCCGTGCAGAACGCCGTGCACCCCCGCGAGATCGGCACCGCCACCTCCTCGAACAACCTGTTCCGCGAGCTGGGCGTCACCGTGGGCGTCGCCGTCCTCGGCACGATCTTCACCAGCCGGCTCACCGAGCGCCTCGGCGAGACGATCCCCGCCGGTGCCGGCGCCGGCGCGCACGGCACCTCCTCGCTCACCCCGGAACTGGTGCGCTCGCTGCCGCCCGCCGTCGCCGACGGCGTGGTGGACGCCTACGCCACCTCGCTGACGCCGATCTTCCTGTGGCTCGTGCCGATGTTCCTGCTGGGCACGGTCATCGCGCTGTTCCTCCCGGAGGTCCCGCTGGCCTCCACCACCCCCGTCGCCGAGGGCGAGGCCGAGCTCCTCGGTGAGCAGGCCGCCGCGGCCTCGACCGCCCCGGCGGGCGCCCCGGCCACCGCGCAGGTGCCCGCGCAGGGTTCCGCGCACGCCGACGGCGAGGTGACCCCCGGGTCCCGGCCCTGAGGGCGGGGTGCCGCTCAGGCACCCCGCGGCGCGGCGGGGGGGGGGGGGGGGGGGGGGGGGGGGGGGGGGGGGGGGGGGGGGGGGGGGGGGGGGGGGGGGGGGGGGGGGGGGGGGGGCGGCGGCGGGGGCGCGGGCCGCGGCCC
>NZ_JBJLRI010000139.1:0-2383 GCF_050871405.1 Kineococcus esterisolvens | reverse complement strand
CCGACGCTCCGCACGCCATGAGAGAGCCACACCCCACCTCGGGTGGGCAGCCGATAAGAGAGCGTCACGCCGGGCACCTCGGCTCCAGCCTGGCCGGGCCGTCGCCGTGAGGGAAGTCAACAAGTAGGCGATGACCGCGTCTTCGTCGGAGGCGTTCGTGATGCCGACGGGGGCTCATCGATGGCCAGATGTGAGCAGGTCAGTGCTGGTAGGTCGGGTACGTCAGGTAGCCGGTGTCGCCCCCCACGTAGAACGTGGCCTTGTCGCCCTCCGCAAGCGGCAGGTCGCCGCGGAGCCGTTCGACGAGGTCAGGGTTCGCTAGGAACGCGCGTCCGAAGCTGATGACGTCGGCGCCCAGCCCGAGCCAGTGCTCCGCTGCGGTGCGGTCGGCGGGTCTTGCAGCTCCTGGGTGGACGGGGTTGACGAGGAACGCCCCGGGCCAGGTGCGGCGAAATCCCAGGAGGGTTTCCTCCTCGGTCGAGGCGGTCAGGTGCACGTAGGCTAGGTCGAGCGTCGCCAGTTCGGTCAGCAAGGCCCCGTACAGCTCCGGGACGTCCTCGTCGATCGCGTCCCAGATCCCGGCACCAGGAGACAGCCGGATGCCGACGCGGGCGGCTCCGACGGCGTCCACCGCGGCCGCGGCCGCCTCCGCGGCGAAACGAATTCGTCCGGTGACCGACCCGCCGTAGCGGTCTGTGCGCTGGTTGGCGCTGCTGGAGAGGAATTGGCCGATGAGGTACCCGTTGGCACCGTGGAGTTCGACCCCGTCGAAACCGGCCTCCACTGCACGGGTGGCGGCCTCGGCGTAGACCAGCGCCTCCTTGCCGGCTTCGGCGGTGCTCAACGCGCGGGGCACCGGTGCGGGCTGAGGGCCGCTGGAGGTGAAGACCGTGGTGCCGCGGGCGGCGATCGCGGAAGGGCCCACCGGCTGGAGACCTGTGTGGTCGGCGTGACCGATCCGGCCGCCGTGCATGAGCTGGGCGAAGATCCGACCGCCGTTGGCGTGCACGGCGGCGGTGACCTGCTTCCACGAGTCGGTTTGCGCCTGATTGGTGAGACCAGCAGTGAGAGGGTTCGCCTGACCCTGCAGGCTGGGCTGGATCCCGTCGCTGATGATCAATCCGGCGGTCGCGCGCTGGGCGAAGTAGGTGGCCATCGACGCGGTGGCTAGGCCCTCGGGGTTAGAGCGGACCCGGCTCATCGGAGCCATCGCGATGCGATTGGGCAGGTGGAGGCCCGAGAGATCGTAGGGCTCGAAGAGGGCGTTCGTCGTAGTCACGTCGCCGACGGTAAAAGCTACCGCTAACGTCAGGTGCAAGTATGCTCTCAGGTGAGGTCGAAGGGGGAGGGCATGCGGATCGGTGAACTCGCCGCGAAGGTCGGCGTCAGCGTTCGGGCACTGCGCTACTACGAGGAGCAGGGCCTGTTGGTGAGCACTCGCAGCCACGGCGGGCAACGGACCTACGTAGAGTCAGATGTGGAACGGGTCCGGCTCCTGCAGTCCCTCTACACCGCAGGCATGCCGAGCAGGGCCATCGTCGACGTCCTCACGTGCGTAGACCACCCCAGCCATGATCATGAAGACCAGGCTTGGACGCGGATGCAGGCGCAGCGGGACCACCTCACGGTCCAGATCGACGAACTCCTGCGCACCCGTGACGCCCTCGACCGCCTCTTGGGGGAACGACCTTCCACTCGGGCCACCGCGGCCGGCGCCGATCGTCACTGACTGCGCCGCTGTACCTGCACCACGCCCGAGGTCCCGGCGTGCGCGCGGATCACCTGCAGACGCAATCACGGACCTTCATCTGCGGATCGGAGGCGCCCGCCCGGCATGGCTGCGCGGGATGCCGCCTGAGACTGACCGCCCCGGCCCATCAGCGCCAAGCAGACGGCGAGCGGCAGCAGAACACGAATGCCGAACAGGACCACCGCCACGCCCTGACACGCACTCCTCCTTCTACCTCTAGCCGCAACAGTGCTCACTCCCGCGCAGGCCGAAACGACGCCCGCAGCGGCCATCACGCCTGCGACAGGTTCAGCAGTTGCCGCCCAGTTGCAGGCCGACGCAGTGCCGACCGCGGTCCGGGCCGTCGTGCAGGACGAGTACATCGGCACCGGTGCCCGCAGCGACAGCATCGACAACACGACCCCTTCGTACTGGGTGCGATCAGCACGTCCTTCAGCCCGACCGCCACCCAGGCCCCAAGCACTGATCACCCGCGCACTGTCAGTTGCGCCTCCCCCCCGACTTCACGGTCCTCCCGCCCTCCGTGCGCGTGATCATGACCAGTCCGCGACCTCGCAGACTGGTCGATAGGTCGACGTCTGACCACGGCCGCTCAGGCCACCGACGCC
Source organism: Kineococcus esterisolvens (assembly GCF_050871405.1). Taxonomy (NCBI): domain Bacteria; kingdom Bacillati; phylum Actinomycetota; class Actinomycetes; order Kineosporiales; family Kineosporiaceae; genus Kineococcus; species Kineococcus esterisolvens. The sequence continues at coordinate 25 of NZ_JBJLRI010000139.1, read as the reverse complement.
TACGGTGATGGTCATGGCTCTTGAG
>NZ_JBJLRI010000138.1:0-2453 GCF_050871405.1 Kineococcus esterisolvens | reverse complement strand
CCGGGGTCGGCGGTGTGGTGGACGACGGCGGCCTTGATGGTGCTGGCGTAGGAGGCGGAGGACTTGCGCAGGGTCTCGTCGGCGCCCCAGGCCGCGCGGGAGCGGATCCCCGGCTGCGCCACCGCGCCCAGCAGCACCTGCTCGTCCTGCGCCCCGGTGCTGCGCAGCAGCACGCCGTCGGCGGGGCTGGAGGTGGCGGCGAGCTCGTCGGCGGGGCTGAGCCCCGCGTCCACGACGTGCAGCTCGGCGTGCGCCACGTCCGCTGCGGGCAGGCGGACCTCGACGGTCGCGCGGCTGCCCAGCGAGCCCACCCACAGCGGGTCGGAGCCGGTCACCCGGGTGCGCGCCTCGGCGGTGCCGGGGTCGGCCTCGTTGTCGTTCATGGGCAGCTCGCACCACGGCGACCAGGTGCCGCCGGTGCGGGTGCGCACCGCGATCGCCTCGGCGGTCGTGCCGCGGGGGAAGGTCACGCCGACCATCTGACCGCCGTCCACCTCGACGCTCACGACGCTGAGCGCCGCGCCGGCGTGCAGGGAGCGGGTCGCCGCGCCGCGGGGGGCGGGCACCGCGCCGGTGGCGGCGGTGCTGGGGTGCTGGGCCAGCGGGTAGCTGGTGGTGGAGCCGCCCACGGCCAGCTCGCCCGCGCTCAGGGCGGTGGCGGGCGCGGCGGAGGCCGTCCCGGTGCCGCTGAGGCAGGTCAGCAGGGACAGCGCACCGGCGCCCCCGCCGGCGCGCAGGAGCGCTCGGCGCGAGAACGCCCCGTTCGTCCCGGGACGGTTCCCGTTCTCGTGCTGGGCAGTCGCGGTCCACCGCATGACAGCTCGGTCCTTCGCTCGACGACAGGGGTGGTCGCACCCACACGGGTCAACGCACGTCACGGGCATCGGCACCGGACGGCTGGAGCTTGAGAGGGCGACCAGGGCCGCCTGCCACCCTGACGGAGCGCTTGCTGAGGCTCAAGGTGCTGGAGAGCACGAGTCGGTAACAACACGGTGAGCACGCCGTCACTGTATGTGACTACGTGCTTGCGCCCCCCCGGTGGTGCGGCGCTCCGGACGGCGGATCCCCCGGAGGGGCGCCCGGCCCGGCGAACGTCGACGACAGGTTCGGCTGTATTCAGCCGTCCCTGTACTGTCGCGGCGTGGAGACGACGACACCCGCCGGGGTGCCGGTGAGTTCCGGCGAGACCCCGCCCGACGCCACCCGCTGCCGGCTCCTGCCCGCCCCGCCCGAGGAGCGCCGCTGATGGCCACTTCCTCGTCCCGGGGTCCGTCCGCCCCCACCACCGGTGGCCGCCCGCTGCCGCTGAGCGCCGCCGGTCCCGGGTCCACCGGCCGGCAGCCCCGGCCGCCGGCGCCGCCGGCGCCGCCGGACCCGCAGCGCGAGGCGCGGCGGGCGCTGCTGGCGCGGCGCATCCGCTGGCTCGTGGCCGCCACGATCGCTTACAACGTCATCGAGGCCGTGGTGGCGCTGACCGCCGGTGCCGCGGCCTCCTCCAGCGCGCTGATCGGCTTCGGCCTGGACTCGATCGTCGAGGTCTCCTCCGCCGCCGCGGTGGCGTGGCAGTTCTCCGCACGTGAGGTGCAGGTCCGCCAGGCCCGCGAGCACCGTGCGCTGCGGGTCGTCGCGATCTCCTTCTTCGCCCTGGCCGCCTACGTCCTCGCCGACTCCGCCCGGGCGCTGCTGGGCCGCGGTGACGCCGGGACCTCCCGCGTCGGGATCGTCCTGGCGGCACTGAGCCTGCTGCTCATGCCGGTGCTCTCGGCCGCGCAGCGACGCGCCGGGCGCGAGCTCGGCTCGGCCAGCGCGGTCGCCGACTCCCGGCAGACGCTGCTGTGCACCTACCTGTCCGCGGTGCTGCTGGCCGGCCTCGTCCTCAACGCGGTGCTCGGCTGGTCGTGGGCCGACCCGGTCGCCGCGCTGGTCATCGCCGCCGTCGCGGTGAAGGAGGGCCGCGCGGCCTGGCGCGGCGACGGCTGCTGCGACCCCGCCGCCGCCCTCACCGGCACCGGGGCCGGCACGAGCGAGCAGGAGGCCGCAGCAGCCGTCGGCTGCGGCGACGGCTGCTGCGGGAGCACTGCGTGAGCGCCGTGGCGCGGGCCGTTCGGCGTGGGACCGGACGGCCCGCGCCGGTGGCACCGCGCACCGGGCCCGGCGAGGAGGAGGACGGAGCCGGTCGGGGGTCCACGGGGGCGGCAGCCGGGTCGCACCGGTCCAGCTCCCGCCCGCGGTGGTGTGTAACGCCCGCGCGGGGGGCGGCGATGTGATCGTCGAGCCCGGGGGGCTCGTGCCGCGGTCCGGGGGGACCCGCGGTGGCGAGACGGGCTCACGGGGGAACGCGGGGGGGGGGGGGGGGGGGGGGGGGGGGGGGGGGGGGGGGGGGGGGGCGGGGGGGGGGGGGGGGGGGGGGGGGGGGGGGGGGGGGGGGGGGGGGGGGGGGGGGGGGGGGGGGG
>NZ_JBJLRI010000137.1:0-3094 GCF_050871405.1 Kineococcus esterisolvens | reverse complement strand
GGGGGGGCGGCGGGGCGCGGCCGCCGCCCCCCCCCCCCCCCCCCGGCGGCGGCCATCCCTCTCGGACGTGCGTCGCCGCACGCCTCCAGCGACCTACCCGGCAGCTCGGGCGGGCCACCCTCGAACGCTGCCTGTCTGGTCTTGCTCCGGGTGGGGTTTACCTAGCCGCACCGGTCACCCGGTGCGCTGGTGGTCTCTTGCACCACCGTTTCACCCTTACCGCCCCGGCTCGCGCCGGGGAGGCGGTCTGCTTTCTGTGGCACTGTCCCGCGGGTCACCCCGGGTGGGCGTTACCCACCACCCTGCCCTGTGGAGTCCGGACTTTCCTCGGCGGCCCGGTCGCCCGGGCCGACGCGACCGCCCGGCCGACTCGTCCACCACGAGGGTAGCGCCACCCGGGGCCCTGTCCGCGCACCCGCGCACCTAGGCTGCCTCCCCGTGCTCGTGCTGCTGCCCCCCTCGGAGTCGAAGTGGGCGGGGCCGGCTCGCGGCGCTCCCGTGCGGCTGGGCGCGCTGAGCGCGCCGGAGCTGACCGCGGCCCGCGAGCACGTCCTGGACGCGCTGGTGGAGGTCTCCGCCCGGCCCGACGCGCCGGCCGTGCTGGGAGCCGGGGCGGGCCTGGCCGACGTGGTGCGCGCGAACACGACGCTGCGCACCCGGCCCGCCGCACCGGCTGCGCGCGTCTACACCGGTGTGCTGTTCGACGCCCTGGACCTGCCGTCGCTGCGGCCGGCCGCTGCGCGGCGCGTGCTGGTCGTTTCGGCGCTGTGGGGCCTGCTGCGGCCGCGCGACCGGGTGCCCGGCTACCGGCTCTCGATGGGCACCGAACTGCCGGGCGTGGGGCCGCTGGCGCCGTTCTGGCGGCCGCACCTGCAGCGGGCGCTGCAGCCGGCGGGGGTGGTGGTGGACTGCCGCTCCGCGGCCTACGCGGCGGCGTGGGCGCCCGACGCGGCCACGGCGGAGCGCACCGTGGCGGTGCGCGTGCTGCGCGACGGCAGGGTCGTCTCGCACGCGGCCAAGCACACCCGCGGGCTGCTGGCGCGTCACCTGCTGACCCGGCCGGGCCGGGTGCCGCGCACGCCCGGGACCCTGCTGGACGCCGCGTGCGAGGCGTTCGTGGCGAAGCTGCTGGAGCCGGCGCGGCTCGGGGGGACGTGGACGCTGGAGGTCGAGGCGCCATGACGGGTGGGGCAGCTGTGACCGGTGTGACACCGCGGCGTCACCTGCTCGACACCTGAGGACGCTGAGGTGTCCCCATGCACCTTCCCCCCACCCCCGGGCGCCGCGGTCGCCGCACCGCCGCCTCGAGCGCCGCCGCCCTCCTGGTCGGCCTCGGCACCGCCGCGGGCGCGGGCAGCGCCGCCGCCGCCCCCGTCCCGCCCTCCATCACGCTCGTGTCCATGACGGACGTGCACGGCCACGTCCTGGACTGGGACTACTTCGCCGGAGCCCCCTACGCCGAGGGGCAGGGCCTGGGTCTGGCGCGCGTGTCCACCGCCGTGGACCGCGTGCGCGCCGAGCGCGGCGCCGACTCCACCCTCGTGGTCGACAACGGCGACGCCATCCAGGGCACCCCGCTGACCTACTACTACGCCCGCCAGGAACCGGTCACCGCCACCGGCGTCGAGCACCCGATGGCCCAGGCCTACGACGCCATCGGCATCGACGCCCAGGTCGTCGGCAACCACGAGTTCAACTACGGCATGGACACCCTGGCGAAGTACCGCCTGGACCTGGACGCCCCGCTGCTGGGGGCCAACGTCGTCGACGAGCGCACCGGCACGCCGTACCTGCGCCCGTGGGTGCTGCGGGACGTGGAGCCCACCGGCGGCGGGGAGGCCGTCACCGTCGGCATCCTCGGCCTGACCACCCCCGGCTCGGCCGTGTGGGACAAGCAGAACGTCGAGGGGCAGCTCACCTTCGAGGACATGGTCGCCACCGCGCAGCAGGAGGTGCCGCGCATGAAGGCCGCCGGCGCCGACCTGGTGGTCGTGCTCTCGCACTCCGGCCGCTCCGGTGAGTCCTCCTACAGCGAGGAGGACCTCGCGGCGGAGAACGTCAGCGACCGCATCGCCGCCGAGGTGGCCGACGTGGACGTCGTCGTCGCCGGGCACAGCCACCAGGACCTGCCCGAGGCGTGGGTGGACTCGACCGCCACCCCCGGCGAGCGGGTGTTGGTCACCCAGCCGTACCGCTGGGGGGCTTCGGTGACCGTCAGCCAGCTGGAGCTGCGCGAGGCGGACGGCGAGTACTCCCTCGCCGGCGCCGACGTCCAGGAGGTCCGGGCCGCCGACGTGCCCGAGGACCCCGAGATCGTCGAGGTGGTCGCCGAGGAGCACCGCAAGACCGTCGACTACGTCAACCAGGTCGTCGCCACCTCGACCGAGGAGCTGCCGGCCACCGAGTCGCGCTGGCGCGACACCCCGCTCATCGACTTCATCCAGCAGGTGCAGACCGACACGGTGCGCGAGGCGATCGCCGGCACTCCGGACGCGGACCTGCCGGTGCTGTCGATCGCCGCGCCGTTCAGCCGCACCGCGGTGTTCCCGCAGGGCGAGGTCACCGTCAAGGACGTCGCCGGGCTGTACGTGTACGACAACACGCTGCAGGCCGTGCGGATGACCGGCGCTCAGGTGCGCGACTACCTGGAGAAGGCCGCGGAGTACTACGCCAGCGTCCCGCCGGGCGACCCGGCGGCGCCGGAGTCCCTGGCCACCGGCGAGGTGCCGGACTACAACCTCGACCAGCTCGCGGGCGTGGAGTACGAGCTGGACCTGGCCCAGCCGGCCGGCTCGCGCGTGGCGTCCCTGACGCTGGAGGGCACCCCCGTGGCCGACGAGCAGGAGTTCGTCGTCGCGGTGAACAACTACCGCCGTTCCGGCGGGGGCGGGTTCCCGCACATCGCCGAGGCCCCCGTCGTCTACGACGAGCAGGCGGAGATCCGCCAGCTGCTCATCGACCGTGCGCAGGCCACCGGCACCATCGACCCGGCGGACTTCGCGGTGGAGAACTGGTGGCTCACCGCGGGCGGCGAGCGCCTGTTCGGCTGAGGCACCGGGAACGGCTCGGGCCCCGGGTGCGTCGCACCCGGGGC
>NZ_JBJLRI010000136.1:0-3320 GCF_050871405.1 Kineococcus esterisolvens | reverse complement strand
GTCGGTGACGAGGGGGCCGCGCTGCATCGTGGTGGCGGGAGACCGCCTCAGCCGTTCGGGTAGCTGCGGGCCCCCCGCTGCGTCTCGATGCGCCGCAGCAGCTTGGCGATGTTCGTCTGCACCCCGTAGCGGCCGACGCGCCCGGTGGCGCCGACCGCCGCGGACAGGGCCGCCACGACCGGGCGCCGGACGGGCTCGGCGGCGGTGGCGGCCAGCAGGGCGCGAGCGGGCCGCGGCAGGCCCACCGCGAAGCGGTCCGGGTCGTACGGGCCCAGCACGTCCGGGTGCAGCTCGTGGATGAGGCGCTGGTCCCAGCCCTGCCGCCTGGCCTGCTCCAGGAAGGCCTCGAGCGAACGCTCGTGGACGTGGTCGGCGCGCAGGGTGCGGTCGAAGACGGCCTCGAGGCCGGCGCGCTGGGCCACCACGCCCAGGTGCTTGTCCTGGTGGTAGCGCAGGCCCGGGGCTCCCAGGTGCGCCTGCAACCCGAGGTAGTCCTCCCGCCGGAAGGAGACGTTGCCCATCCACAGGTTGGGCAGCACCGACGCGGGGTCCCGCTCCCACTTCTCGACCACACCCAGGTACTCCTGCGCGTAGAGCCGGGTGGTGAAGCTGCGGGGGCCCGGCTGCTCAGGCACCCGGGTCGGCATGAAGCCCACCACCACGCGTCCGGGCGCCTCGGCGTGCCGCAGGGCGTGACCGCGCACCAGGCCGGGGTGGAGGAGGACGTCGTCGTCGACGAAGAGGACGACGTCCGAGGTGGCCGTCTGGGCAGCGACCCACTGGGCGTTGGTGAGGCCCTTGTTCTCGAGGAAGAGGACCTGCACGCGGTCGTCGCCGGCCGTGGCCTCCCGCAGCAGCTCGAGCGAGCCGTCCCGCGACCCGTTGACGACGAGGACGTACTCGGTGGCGTCCTGGTCGAGCAGAGCGGGCAGCACGCGCGGCAGGGCGTCCCGCCGGCCGTAGGTGCTCATCACCACGGCGGTGCTGGGGAGCGTGGACCCTCCTTCCGCCGTCGCGGGCCGGTCCTCGGCCGCGGGGGTGGTGGGTGGTGCATCCGACAACGGTCATCTCCTCATCGTGAACAGCTCTCCAGAATTTACAGGCCCGGGCGGCGGCCGCGGGGGCTCCTGCACGCCTTCACCCCCTGACGGAGCAGCGCGGGACCAAGACCCGACGGCCGTTCAGGCAACCGGCCGTGACTGTCCGTGACGAGGTCACCCGGTCGGAGCAGCCGTGTCGAAGCATAGGGCCGTTCGGGAACAACGCTGCGTATTTATCCCATGATTCTCGCGGGAAGTGGCGCACCGCACCTCAAGGCTCCCGGCCGGGGACCGAGAACAAAGGTGTCGAAAGCACTTCCCAAGAAATGAGATTCTGATGCGCTTCTCCCGCGCGATCGCCACCGCCGTGGCCACCGCCGCCCTCGCCGGGTCCGCCGCCGTGTGCGTGCCCGCGTCCGCCGCAACGCCCTCGACCGTCGCCATCAACGCGGGGGGCAGCGCGATCAGCGCCTCCGGCACCTCCTACAGCGCCGACAAGGGCAACATCGGCGGCCGCACCTCCACCACCACCGTGGCCAGCGGCACCACCGACAGCGCCCTGTACCAGAGCGTGCGCTACGGCATGAGCGGCTACAGCATCCCGGTGACCAACGGCACCTACGACGTCACCTTGAAGATGGTCGAGAACTACTGGAGCGCCGCCGGCAAGCGCGTCTTCGACGTCAGCGCCGAGGGCAGCGCCGCCCTGTCCGACCTGGACCCCTTCCAGATCGCCGGCGGCAAGAACAAGGCCGCCCAGCGCACCTTCACCACCACCGTCAAGGACGGCAAGCTCGACCTGGCCTTCAAGGCCGACCAGGACAACGCCAGCATCGCCGCCATCCTCATCACCCCCAAGACGACCGCGACCCCGGCGCCCGCCCCCGCGCCCGCCGTCGGCATCAACGCGGGGGGCAGCGCGATCAGCGCCTCCGGCACCTCCTACAGCGCCGACAAGGGCAACATCGGCGGCCGCACCTCCACCACCACCGTGGCCAGCGGCACCACCGACAGCGCCCTGTACCAGAGCGTGCGCTACGGCATGAGCGGCTACAGCATCCCGGTGACCAACGGCACCTACGACGTCACCTTGAAGATGGTCGAGAACTACTGGAGCGCCGCCGGCAAGCGCGTCTTCGACGTCAGCGCCGAGGGCAGCGCCGCCCTGTCCGACCTGGACCCCTTCCAGATCGCCGGCGGCAAGAACAAGGCCGCCCAGCGCACCTTCACCACCACCGTCAAGGACGGCAAGCTCGACCTGGCCTTCAAGGCCGACCAGGACAACGCCAGCATCGCCGCCATCCTCATCGCGCCCCGGACCGGCACGGCGCCCACCCCGGTCGTCACCCAGACCCCGCAGCCCACCACCCCGGCGCCGGCGCCGACGCCCACCACGACGCCCACCAGCGGCACCACCACCGCCGACCGTGCTTCGTGGAAGGCGCCCACCCTGCAGAACCCGCTGGTCTGGGTGCCCAGCGCCTCCCAGCGCTACTTCAAGGCCCCCGCCGACCGCGACGTCCTCATCCAGTGGCCCTCCACCGCCCTCGACGTCCAGGGCGGCTTCGAACTGACCGGCGGACGCAACGTCGTCAGCATCGGCGGCACCGTGAAGTTCTCCAAGCGCTACTTCCCCTCCATGGTCGACCAGCCCAACAACAACCGCTGCCTGAAGATCAACGGCAACGACAAGCTCGGCGCCCCCCGCACCGTGCACGTCGAGGACTTCCACTGCGCCGGCTCGCACATCTGGGAAGGCATCAACGTCGACTCCAAGGCCGAGCGCGCCGTGCTGACCGTGCAGTTCCGCGACATCCGCGTCGACGGCGTGCACGTGGAGTACCCCGGCAGCACCGGCAAGCACATCGGCGGCGACGCCCTGCAGGTCTGGAACGGCCCGCACCGCCTGTTCATCGACGGCTTCACCGCCAAGAACCTGGAGTACCAGGGCTTCTTCCTGCAGCCCTACCAGTTCGGCACCGGCAAGCTGGGCACCTGGGACATCCGCAACGTCAACCTCGAAGGCGCCGCGTCCCGCTCGGCGTACATCCTCTGGCTCGCCGGCACCCGCAACGCCTCCGACAGCAACGGCGTGCAGATCAACGTCAAGAACGTCTACGTCCAGCCCGGCGGCGGACGCACCCGCGCCTCCTCGCTGTGGGAGGCCGACAAGGACTGGTACGACGTCACCATCGGCAAGCCCGCCCGCGACTTCGTGAGCTGACCCGCCCCGACACCACCACGGCGCCGGTGCTCCCGCCCCACCAGGGCGAGAGCACC
>NZ_JBJLRI010000135.1:0-3432 GCF_050871405.1 Kineococcus esterisolvens | reverse complement strand
GCACGGCCCCGCTCCCCTTCCGGGAGCGGGGCCGTGCGCGTCGTGGGAGGGTCCGCAGCGGGAGCAGCGGTCGGCGAGGAGGAGGACGGGCAGTGCGTGTCGTGGTGAGCGGGGCCAGCGGCCTCATCGGCCGGCACCTGGTGCGGCACCTGCGCGACGAGGGGCACGAGGTCGTCACCCTCGTGCGTCGTGAACCGCGCAGCCCCGGCGAGGTGCGCTGGGACCCCGCGGCGGGCGAGCTGGACCCGACCGCGCTGGGCACCGTCGACGGGGCCGTGAACCTCTCCGGCGCGGGCGTCGGGGACCACCGCTGGACGCCGGCCCACAAGGACCTCGTGATGTCCTCGCGGGTGGACTCCACCCGCACGCTCGTGCGGGCGCTGCTGGCGCTGGACGCCCCTCCCGCCGTGCTGGTCAACGCCTCCGCCATCGGTGCCTACGGCGACGCCGGCGAGGCCGTGCTGACCGAGGCCTCCCCGCGCGGCACGGGCTTCCTCGCGGACGTCGTCGCACGCTGGGAGGAGGCGACCGCCCCGGCCGCCGAGGCGGGGGTGCGCGTGGCCCTGGCCCGCACCGGCCTGCTCGCCGACCCCGGTGGCGGCGCCTTCGGGCAGCTGCTCACCCTGTTCCGGCTCGGCCTGGGCGGGCGGCTGGGCGACGGCCGGCACTGGTGGAGCCTGATCTCCACGCCCGACGAGGTCGCCGCCCTGACCTTCCTCCTGCAGCGACCGGTCGCCGGACCGGTGAACCTCGCGTGCCCCCAACCGGCGCGCAACGCCGAGGTGACCCGGGCGCTGGGTCGTGCGGTGCACCGGCCCGCCGTGCTCACCGTGCCCCCTCTCGCGCTGCGCGTGGCTCTCGGCGAGTTCGCCGGCGAGGTCACGGCCAGCCAGCGGGTCGTGCCGGCCGCCCTGCTGCGGGCGGGCTTCCGCTTCCAGCACCCCGACGCCGCCGCCGTCACCGGCTGGCTCGCCGGGGCCCCCTCCACGGGCTGAACCCCACGCCGCTCACCCCACCGCCTCCACGCGCCAGGAGCCCTCGACGCGCACGAGGGTCAGGCGCGAGCGGCGCGGTGCGGTGGCCGGCACGCTCGTGGCCGAGCCGTCCTCGGCCACGACCTCGTGCGCCTGCGTGACCACGTCGGCCACCACGACCATCTGCGCCGGTCCCGCCGCCTCGACCACCACGCCCGCCACGTCGAAGCCCAGGCCCGACCAGCGGGTGCCCCCGTCGCGGACCTGTTCCAGCAGGGCGGTGTCCGCCTGCAGCGCCGGGGAGCCGGGCGCGTCCACCGCGGCGAGCGCGGCCGGGTCCAGCGCACGCAGCGCGTCGGCCCTCCGGGCGGCCAGCTCGCGCACCACGGCACCGGGGTCGTCCCCGCGCAGCACACGGTCCCCCACCTCCTGCCCCTCTTCCACCTCCGCCTCCGCCTCCGTCCTCGCTCCCGGCCAGGCCCCGGCGCCACCCGTCCCGGCCCCACCCGTCCCGCCCGTCGGAGCGGGTGCAGGCTCGGCGCCCGGGGCCACCGCAGCGGGGCCTCCCGCGGAGGCTCCTCCCGAGGCGGGGACCGCGGGCACCGGGACCGGGCTGCCCGCGGCGCCGGCCGCCGGGGCCCCGGGCCGCAGGGCGACCACGACGGTGAGCGCGGCGGCGACGGTGAGGGCGCCCGCCGCACCGGCCAGGGCCCGGCGGCGCAGCGGCCCCCCGGGCACGCCGGGGCGGGGCGGGCGCCCGGTGGCGGTGGGCCACCCCGCAGCGGTGCCCGCACCCGCGGCCGGCAGCGGCGGGACCGCCCCGGGCACGGGCCGGGTCACCGGCGCGACGGGGGCGGTCGCGCCGGTGACGCGCGCCGCTCCCCCCGCGGAACCCGCGCCGTGCCGCCGCGAGGGCTCGGTCGCCGACCAGCCGCGCGAGGCCGCCACCCGCACCGGCCGGGGCTGCGCGCAGCCGGCCGCGGCCTGGGCCAGCTCCCCGGGCGTCGGGCGCCGGGAGGGCTTGCGCTGGAGCCCCTCGCGCAGCACCGCGAGCAGTTCCGCGGACGTGCCGGCAGGCAGCTGCGCCCCGGCGCGGCGGGCCGCACGACGGGTGGCTCCCGCGCCCCGGACCGGGGGCACCTGGCCCGTCAGCGCCCACCACGCCACGGCCGCGAGGCCGTAGACGTCCGCGGCGGCGCCCGCGTCCTCACCGGCCACCACCGCGGGGTCCGCGAACCCCGGGGTGCCCAGCACGCTGCCGTGCCGGCGGCCCATCGCCCGCGCGAGCCCCAGGTCCGCGAGCAGCGGCTCCCCGCGGGCGTCGAGCAGGACGTTGCCCGGCGCCAGGTCCCCGTGCACCACGCCGGCGGAGTGCAGCTCCTCCAGCGCGGGGCCCAGCACGGACAGCAGGCCCACCACCTCCGCCGCTCCCAGCCGGCGGCGCTGCCGCAGGACCTGCGCGAGGCTGCCGCCGGGCGCCAGGTCCAGCACGAGCACGGGGTTGCCCGCCTCGTCCCGGGAGATGTCGTGCACGGCCACCACGCGCGGGTGCCGCACGCGCCGCAGCAGGCTCAGCTCGTGCAGCGGGTCCGCCGGGCCGGTGGCGTCGGAGGCGCCCGGGGTGCCCGTCACCGGCTGCAGGACCTTCAGCGCGCGCAGCACCCCGTCGGGTCCGGCGCCTGCCCAGACGACTGCCGAGCCGCCCGCCCCCAGCAGGTGCCGCACCTCGTAGCCGTCGACGCGCGGCGGCCGGCGCCGAGGGTCCTCCCCGAGCGCGGCGAGGGCGGCCCGGCGGGCCTCGCGCACCGCTCCCGCCGCGCCGTCCCGCGCGCCGCCCCGGTCCCCGCCCGGAGCGGTGTGCCGGCCGCGGCGCACCGAGCGCACACCCTCGACGGGCTCGCCGGAGGGGCTGTGGACGGGGTCACCGGGCAGGGCGTCGTCGAGGGGCACGCAGGACAGGGAACCGCAGACGGCGGGATGGCCGCGCCCGTCATCCACAGCCTCGATACGCTCGGGAGGTGATCCCCAGCGCCACCTCCCTCGACCGGTCGGACCCCCTGCCCCCGGCGATCCCGTCGGGGAAGGCGTCGCCGTCCCCCTCCGTGCCCTCCCCGCCGCTGCCGCCCAGCGCGGACGTCGTCGTCGTGGGCGCCGGGCTGGCGGGCCTGGCCTGCGCCCGGCACCTGAGCGCGGCGGGCCTGCAGGTGGCCGTGGTGGAGGCCTCCGACGGCGTGGGCGGCCGGGTCCGCTCCGACGTCGTGGACGGCTTCCGCGTCGACCGCGGCTTCCAGCTCGTCAACCCCGCCTACCCCGAGCTGCACAAGGTGCTCGACGTCGCCGCGCTGCGGCTGCAGCCGTTCGACGCCGGGGTGGGGGGGGGGCGGGGCGGGGGGGGGTGGGCGGGCGCCGCCCCCCGCCCCCCCCCGCCCCGCCGCCGGGCGGGGGTGCGCGTCGCCCC
>NZ_JBJLRI010000134.1:0-3474 GCF_050871405.1 Kineococcus esterisolvens | reverse complement strand
GCGCCTGGTGGCTCGGGGATGGGCCACCAGACGCGACACCGCACCTCGCCGCGGGCCGGCTGCCGACGCGCTTCGAGGCGGTGCCCGACAGGCGCTCGCAGCAGGTCCCGGGCACGAGGGAACCCCCGGGCCGTGGGCCGGTCCGGGCGGCACCTCGAGCCCTCGGCTCGACGTCCAGAGGCGCCACGCACGGGCCACCCCTGCTCGACGGCTGTCGAGGGCCTGCCGGACGCCCCGAGCGGCGTGCCGGGAAGGGACCGTTCCCGGCACACCGCCCCGGTCGGGTACCTCCACCGGCGCCCTACAGCGCGGGGCCTGCCGTGTCGAAGACCAGGCGGTGACCGTCCTGCGCGAGCTCCGTCTCGGCCACCGCCTCGCCGCCTGCTTCTGCGTCCTCGTCCTGATGCTGCTGGCGGTGATGGTCGCCGGGCTGAGCGCGAGCGCCTCCCAGGGCGCGGCCGCCGAGCGGTTGCAGACGCAGCAGCGCTTCGGCGCGGCCGCCCACGACGCCAAGTACGCCGCGGCCGACCTCAACGGCTGGCAGACCGCCTACGCCTTCGACGTCGTGCGCGGCACGGCCGGTGCGGCCGAGGACGGCGCCGGTGCGCGCAAGGCCTACCTGGAGGCCGCCGACCGCTTCGAGGAGGCGCTGGCGGAACTGGCCGAGCGCAGCACGGTCGCCGAGACCGACGACGACGTGCGGCAGATCAGCGACCTCTACGACCGCTTCGCCGCCGTCGACGAGGAGGTCGCCGCCGCCTACCGCACCGGTGATCCCGCTGCCGCCGACGCCGCGACCGCCCGGGTGATGGGTGAGGCGATCGAGGTGTACGAGGCCATGAGGACCCTGCTCGACGAAGTCGTCGCCGACGCCGACCTGGCGTTCGGCGCAGCGCGGGCCGACGCCGCGACCGCGGAGCGCCGGGGCGCGGTGCTGATGTGGACGATGGGCGCCGTCGGCGTCGTCGCCTCGGTGGTGCTGGCCACGCTGGTGACCCGTTCCGTGACCCAGCCGGTGGCGCGGGTGCGCGATCGCCTGGTGCTGCTGGCCCAGGGCGACCTGGCGACCCCCGTCCAGGTGCAGGGACGCGACGAGGTCGCCGAGATGGCCGGCGCTCTGCAGCAGGCCGTGGGCGACCTCACCGCCACGGTGCGCCGCATCAGCGGCAACGCCGCCACCCTGGCCTCCTCCTCCGAGGAGCTGACCACCGTGGCCACCCAGCTGTCCTCCGGTGCCGAGGAGTCCGCCACCCAGGCCCAAGTGGTCTCCGCGGCCACCGAGGAGATCAGCGCCAACATCGGCACCGTGGCCGCCGCCGGGAACCAGATGAGCTCGGCGATCCGCGAGATCGCCACCTCCACCGCCGAAGCCTCCTCCACCGCCGCCGACGCCGTCTCGGCCGCCTCGGCGGCCGGGGACACCCTGGAGCGCCTGTCGGCCTCCAGCCGCGAGATCGGTGAGGTCGTCAAGCTGATCACCTCCATCGCCGAGCAGACGAACCTGCTGGCGCTCAACGCCACGATCGAGGCGGCGCGGGCGGGGGAGATGGGCAAGGGCTTCGCGGTGGTGGCCGGGGAGGTCAAGGAGCTGGCGCAGCAGACGGCGCGGGCCACCGAGGAGATCGTCGGTCGGGTCGACGCCGCCCAGACGGATGCGGCCTCGGCGGCGGCGGCGATCAGCGAGATCACCGGGGTGATCGCCCGCATCGACGCCCTGCAGTCGACCATCGCCGCCGCGGTGGAGGAGCAGTCGGCGACCACCTCGGAGATGGTGCGCAACGTCACCGAGGTCTCCACCGGCAGCCAGGAGATCGCCTCCAACATCTCCGGCATCGCCGCCGCCGCGGACCAGACCACCGCCGGGGCGACGCACACCGCCACCACCGCCGGTGAGGTCTCACGCACCGCGGCGGAGTTGAAGGATCTGGTGGCCACCTTCACCCTGCCCCGGGACTGAGCCGGACCCACCCCCGGAACGGCCACCCAGTGGTCCTGGGCCACCGGTGCGCACCTGGCGCGCAGGGCCGTCCGTGACGCGTGGGCGGCGCGGCGACTTCGAGGCTCGTGACGGGTGCCCCCTGCTGACCGGCGGGCCGGCTTCCCCTCGACCGCGCCCACCGCTGCGCCTGCGTGGACGTCGCGCGCGCGACGACGCGGGATCGACGTCGCTCCCGGCAGCAGCCGACTGGGCCGTGGCCGCCCGCCCGGTGTGCGCTCCCCGACCTCGAAGCTGACGTCCCGCGGGTCCACGCCCTCGCTGCGCGTTCCGCGCTGACGCGCCGAGCCGGCCGTTCAGGCCGACAGCGTGCGCGCGACGTCCCACGCATGGTGGTGGGCGTCGTGGGCGTTGTTGCCGGCCACGTCGACCGCGCGCTGCTGCCCGCGCGTGGCGTGCAGCAGGACCGCACCGGCGTCCACCGCCTCGGTGAGCACCTGGACCCACGCCGTGGCGCTCTGCTCCAGCGACCACAGCGCCGCCGGCAGCGGGATCTGCTCGTAGCCGCGGGCAGCGGCCAGCGCGTCCGGGTCGTAGCCGCCCACGTGCGGATCTGCTCCGCGCAGGACACCGGCGACCCGCTCGGCCCAGGAGCGCAGGTTGTCCCCGACGTGGCACACGTAGCCGGTGACCGACCAGGCCAGCTCGGGGTGGCGCTCGACGCCGGTGCAGCCCCGGAGCAACCGCGCGTACCGCTGCGGCACCCCGCGCACGTGCTCGATGCTCCTCGCAGCACCGGCGGGCCAGGTCCAGCCGCACTGCGCACACGGATCGCCGTACAGGCGAGCTCCCCACGGTTCCACGGACCCGTGATCATAGAGCGGCGCGGCAGCGGCGGTGCCGCACCGGGTGCGCGGTCACGGCGGGAGGGGATCAGCGCACGGTCACGCGACCGTCGCCGGCCCGCCACGTGATGCTGCCGCCGGTGAAGTCGCTGCGCCGGCCGCCCGCGACGTCGTACTCGTCACTGCTGGGGTAGCCCAGCCGGCCGGTCTCCCAGCCCTGGCGCGCCCACGCGTCGCGGATCGCCCCCAGCACCACGCGCGCGCCCGTGCGCGGCGAGAAGTAGATCGAGCCGCCCTCGAAGTGGTTGAACGCCCCGCCCGGCAGGGCGATCTCGTCCGTCAGCGGGTACCCCAGGAAGGAGTTCTCCCAGCCCAGGGAGGCGTACTTCTCGCGGATCAGGCCCTTGACCACGTGCGTGCCGGTGCCGGGGTGCGAGTAGATCGACCCCACCTCGTAGTGCCGGTAGCGCCCACCGCCGCGCGCGGGACCCTCCGCGCGCGTGGCGGCACCCAGGTGGGCGGCGCCGCCGAGCTGGTCGTACTTGGTGTCGACGGCGCTGCGGGACCCGCCGGAGCCCGTGATCTGGGCGACGCGGGTGCGGATGCTGTCCATCTTGGCGAAGCCGGCGTTGCCGGGGCAGGCGGTGTAGCCGACGTCGCGGTGGGCGTTGATGGTGCGCAGGGTGACGCTGG
>NZ_JBJLRI010000133.1:0-3542 GCF_050871405.1 Kineococcus esterisolvens | reverse complement strand
GTCCCGGCGGCCGCGGCCGCCGGGAGGGTCACAGACCCAGTTCGCCCTCGAAGGCGCCACCTTCGATGCGCTTCTTGATCGTCTGCAGGAAGCGCGCGGCGTCCGCGCCGTCCACGATCTGGTGGTCGTAGGACAGGGCGAGGTACATCATCGAGCGGATCGCGATCGTCTCCTGGCCCTCGTCGTCGGTGAGGACGACGGGGCGCTTGACGATCGCGCCGGTCCCGAGGATGGCCACCTGCGGGGCGTTGAGGATCGGGGTGTCGAACAGGGCCCCGATGCTGCCCGTGTTCGTGATCGTGAACGTGCCGCCCGCCAGGTCGTCCGGGGTGATCTTGTTGTTGCGGGTGCGGGCGGCGAGGTCGGAGATCTTGCGGGCGATGCCGCCGAGGTTGAGGTCGCCGGCGTCCTTGATGACGGGCGTGATGAGGCCCTTGGGGGTGTCCACGGCCATCGAGATGTTCTCGCTGGCGTGGTACACGATGTTCTCGCCGTCGATGCTGGCGTTGAGGGAGGGGTGCTGCTTGAGCGCCTCCACCGCGGCCTTGACGAAGAACGGCAGGAACGTCAGCTTGGCGCCCTCGGTGGCCGCGAAGGAGTCCTTCGCGCGGGCCCGCAGACGGGCGACGCGCGTCACGTCGACCTCGATGACGGTGGTCAGCTGCGCGGAGTTCTGCAGCGACTCCTTCATGCGCTGGGCGATGACCTTGCGCAGGCGGGACATCTTCTCGGTGGTGCCGCGCTTGGCGGAGACCTCGAACGCCGGGGCCTGCTTCTGCTCCGGCGCGACGGCGGCGGCCGGCTGCGCCGGGGCCTGCTGCTCCTCCCGGGCCGCGGCCTTCGCCTCGTCGGCGGCCTGCTGCACGTCCTGCTTGCGGATGCGCCCGCCCACCCCGGTGCCGGTGACCCCGGAGAGGTCCACCCCCAGCTCCTTGGCGAGCTTGCGCACGAGCGGCGTGACGTAGGTGCTGCCGCCGGTGGGCTGCGGAGCCTCCTGGCGCGCGGCCGGGGCCTGCTGCTGCGCCGGCGCCTCCTGGCGCTGCGGCTCGGGCGCGCCCTCGCCCTTCGCGGTCGCCGGCTGGGTCGAGGCCTCGGCCTGCTGCCGCGCGGTCTCGCGCTCGGTGACCTCGTCGGCCAGCGACTCGCCCCGCTGGTCCGGCTGCGTCTGCAGCGGCTCCTTCACGGGCGCGGGTGCGGACTCCTGGGCGGGCTGCTCGGCGGGGGCGGGCTGCTGCGGGGCGGAGCCCTGCTCGGAGGCGTCGCCGACGCGGGCGAGGTCGGTGCCGACCTCGACGGTCTCGTCCTCGCCGACGAGGATCTCCAGCAGGGTGCCGGCCACGGGGGAGGGGATCTCGGTGTCGACCTTGTCGGTGGACACCTCCAGCAGGGGCTCGTCCACCTCGACGGTGTCGCCGACCGACTTCAGCCAGCGGGTGACGGTGCCCTCGGTGACGCTCTCACCGAGCGCCGGCATCTGCACGGCCGTGCCCCCGCCGCCGGAGGACGGCGCGGCCGCCGCCGCGGGCGGCTGCTCGGGCGAGGGCTCCTGCTGCGCCTCGGGAGCGGCCTGGGCCTGCTGCTCGGACGGCGGCTGGGGGGACTCCTGGGCGGGCTGCTCGGCGGGGGCGGGCTGCTGCGGGGCGGAGCCCTGCTCGGAGGCGTCGCCGACGCGGGCGAGGTCGGTGCCGACCTCGACGGTCTCGTCCTCGCCGACGAGGATCTCCAGCAGGGTGCCGGCCACGGGGGAGGGGATCTCGGTGTCGACCTTGTCGGTGGACACCTCCAGCAGGGGCTCGTCCACCTCGACGGTGTCGCCGACCGACTTCAGCCAGCGGGTGACGGTGCCCTCGGTGACGCTCTCACCGAGCGCCGGCATCTGCACCGGGTTCGACATCTGTTCGGTTCTCCTCACGGACGGACGTGCTCCGGCGCCCGGAGGGACGCCGACGGGTTCGGGCGGGACGGCGGGGCCGCGCCGACGCGGCCCCGCCGGTGCTCAGGAGTGCGAGTGCAGCGGCTTGCCGGCCAGCGCCAGGTGCGCCTCGCCGAGGGCCTCGTTCTGCGTGGGGTGGGCGTGCACGAGGTTCGCCACGTCCTCGGGGAACGCCTCCCAGTTGACGATCAGCTGGGCCTCGCCGACCTGCTCGCCCATGCGCGAGCCGACCATGTGCACGCCGACGACGGGGCCGTCCTTCTGCCGCACCAGCTTCACGAAACCGGTGGTGCCGATGATCTGGCTGCGGCCGTTGCCGCCGAGGTTGTACTCGACGACGTCGACGTCGCCGTACTTCTCGCGGGCCTTGGCCTCGGTCAGGCCCACCGAGGCGACCTCGGGGTCGCTGTAGGTCACCTTGGGGATGCCGGTCTCGTCGATCGGCGCGGGGTCCAGGCCCGCGATGTCCTCGGCGACGAAGATGCCCTGCTGGAAGCCGCGGTGCGCCAGCTGCAGGCCGGGGACGATGTCGCCGACGGCGCGCACGCCCTCGACGTTGGTGCGCAGCCGCTCGTCGGTCAGGACGAAGCCGCGGTCCATGGACACGCCCTGCTCCTCGTAGCCCAGGCCGGCGGTGTTCGGGCCGCGGCCCACCGCCACGAGCAGCAGGTCCGCCTCGAAGGTCTTGCCGTCCTCGAGGCTGACCACGACGCCGGAGTCGTTCTGCTCCACGCCCTTGAAGCGCACGCCGAGGGAGAACTTGATGCCGCGCTTGCGGAACGCGCGCTCCAGCGCCTTGCTGGCCGCCTCGTCCTCGAGGGGGACCAGGCGCGGCAGGGCCTCGACGATGGTGACGTCGGCACCGAAGGACTTCCAGACGCTGGCGAACTCCACGCCGATGACGCCGCCACCCAGGACCACCACGGACTTCGGCACCGAGTCCAGCTGCAGCGCCTGCTCGCTGGTGATGACCCTGCCGCCGACCTCCAGGCCGGGCAGGGAGCGCGAGTAGGAGCCGGAGGCGAGCACGACGTGCTTGCCGGTGTAGCGCCGGCCGTCGACCTCGACGGTGTCCTTGGCGACCAGCCGGCCGGTGCCCTGCACCAGCTCCACCTTGCGGGACTTCACCAGGCCCTGCAGGCCCTTGTGCAGGCGCCCGACGACGCCGTCCTTGTACTTGTTGACCCCCGCCATGTCGATGGAGTCGAAGGTGGCGCGCACGCCGAACGCCTCGGACTCGCGCGCGGAGTCGGCCACCTCGGCGGCGTGGATGAGGGCCTTGGTGGGGATGCAGCCGCGGTGCAGGCACGTCCCGCCCAGCAGGTCCTTCTCCACCAGGGCCACGGAGAGCCCGAGCTCGGCCGAGCGCAGGGCGCAGGCGTAGCCCCCGCTGCCTCCTCCGAGGATGACGACGTCGTACTCCTGGCCGGCGGGACCTGCCACGAAAAGCTCCTAGGTCGGCTGTGCTGGGGACTGCTCACGGCGATTCTGTCACTCCCCCCTCACCCCGGTGCCAGCGGGCACGTGTGACGGGGCCCACTCGAGCGGGTCCGCGGGCGTGTCCACCGGCGGCTCCACGCACGACGACGGCGGCACCCCGCGGGGTGCC
>NZ_JBJLRI010000132.1:0-3800 GCF_050871405.1 Kineococcus esterisolvens | reverse complement strand
CGCCCCCCCCGCGCCGCCGCCGCCCCCCGCCGCGCCCCCCCCCCCCCCCCCCCCCCCCCCCCCCCCCCCGCCCCCCCGCCCCCCCCCCCCCCGCCCCCCCCCCCCCCCGGCGCACGAACCGCGCGCCTCCAGCGTCCTGGTGCCCCAGCACGGCACCTGGCACGCCGGCGAGGTCCGCCTGCGCCGCCAGGGCGGCGGCGAGGTCCCCCCGCCCGGCGTCTGGCAGATCGACACCGCCCACTCCTCGATCACCGCCACCGCCCACCACCTGGGCCTGTCGGCCGTGCACGGGCGCTTCACCCGCTTCAGCGGCGTGATCACCGTGCCCGCCGACGCGACCGGCTCCAGCGTGCAGGTGGAGATCGACGCCTCCTCCATCGACACCGGCAACGCCCAGCGCGACGAGCACCTGCGCGCCGCGGACTTCCTGGACGTGGCGCACCACCCGGCGCTGCGCTTCAGCGCGTCGGGGGTGCGCCTCGGCGCCGGCGGCCGCTGGGTCCTGCCCGGGGAGCTGACCCTGCTGAGGACCACCCGCCCGGTGGACCTGGAGCTGACCTACACCGGCAGCGGCCCGGACCCCTGGGGCGGCACGCGCGCGGCGTTCTCGGCCACCACCGAGCTGCACCGCGACGACTTCCGGATGAACTGGAACCAGGCCGTCGGCATCGGCGTCGCCGTGTTCGGCACCACCCTGAAGGTGGCGATCGACGTGCAGGCGGTCCTGCAGCAGGGCTGAGTACCCCAGCGCAGAGGGCCCCACCCGTGCTCGGCACGGGTGGGGCCCTCCGGCGTGGCGGCACGCGCGCCGCGGGGGTCAGGCCGACTTCTCGCGGCGCTCCCGGCTGCTCTTGCGGACCGGCGCCTCGCGGGGCACCAGGGTCGGGTTGACGTTCTTCAGCACGACCTCACGGGTGATCACCACGCGGGCGATGTCGTCGCGGCTGGGCACGTCGAACATCACCGGCAGGAGGACCTCCTCGAGGATGGCGCGCAGACCGCGCGCACCGGTGCCGCGAAGGATCGCCTGATCGGCCACCGCCTCCAGGGCGTCCGGGCTGAACTCCAGCTCCACCCCGTCCAGCTCGAACATGCGCTGGTACTGCTTGGCCAGGGCGTTGCGCGGCTCGGTGAGGATGCGCACCAGCGCGTCCCGGTCGAGGTTCTCCACGGACGTGATGACCGGCAGGCGGCCGATGAACTCCGGGATGAGGCCGAACTTCATGAGGTCCTCGGGCATGACCTCGCTGAACGTCGGCTCCGCCGCGGCGGCGGTCGAGCGCAGCTGCGCGCCGAAGCCCAGGCCCTGCTTCCCGGCGCGGGCCTCGATGAGGCGGTCCAGACCCGCGAAGGCGCCACCCACGATGAACAGCACGTTCGTCGTGTCGATCTGGATGAACTCCTGGTGCGGGTGCTTGCGCCCGCCCTGCGGCGGCACGCTCGCGGTGGTGCCCTCGAGGATCTTCAGCAGGGCCTGCTGGACGCCCTCACCGGACACGTCGCGGGTGATCGACGGGTTCTCCGACTTGCGGGCGATCTTGTCGACCTCGTCGATGTAGATGATGCCCGTCTCGGCCTTCTTGACGTCGTAGTCGGCGGCCTGGATGAGCTTGAGGAGGATGTTCTCCACGTCCTCGCCGACGTAGCCGGCCTCCGTCAGGGCCGTGGCGTCGGCGATGGCGAAGGGCACGTTGAGCATCTTCGCCAGCGTCTGCGCCAGGTAGGTCTTGCCGCAGCCCGTGGGGCCGATCAGCAGGATGTTGGACTTGGAGATCTCGACGGCGTCGTCGCGGCCCTTGGCGGCCGGCTCCCCCACCTGGATGCGCTTGTAGTGGTTGTACACGGCCACGGCCAGCGACTTCTTCGCCGCCGACTGGCCGATGACGTACTGGTCGAGGAACTCGAAGATCTCGCGCGGCTTCGGCAGCTCCACCAGGCCCAGGTCGTTGGCCTCGGCGAGCTCCTCCTCGATGATCTCGTTGCAGAGGTCGATGCACTCGTCGCAGATGTACACGCCGGGACCGGCGATCAGCTTCTTGACCTGCTTCTGGCTCTTTCCGCAGAAGGAGCACTTCAGCAGGTCGCCACCGTCACCGATGCGTGCCACCGACGATTCCTCTCCTCGTGCTGCTCGACGGGTCCGCGGACCTCGCGGGAGCCGGTCGCCCGGCACCGTCACGACTCGTCCACGCTACCCGCCCGGTGCGTGTCGCGGACTCATTAGACGCCCCCGGGGGACACGGTGCCAGACCGGCCCCCCGGGACGCGCGGTGCGCTGCTGCCTAACGGGTGAGGGGCGAGGCCTTGCGGCTCTGCAGCACCTCGTCGATGAGCCCGTACTCGACGGCCTCGGTCGCCGAGAGGAACTTGTCGCGCTCGATGTCCGTGCCGACCTGCTCGGCGGTGCGCCCCGAGTGCGCCGCCAGCGTCTCCTCCAGCCAGGTGCGCATCCGCAGGATCTCGTTGGCCTGGATCTCCAGGTCGGAGGCCTGGCCGTAGCCGCCGCCGGACATGGCCGGCTGGTGGATGAGGATGCGGGCGTTGGGCAGGGCGAAGCGCTTGCCGGGGGCGCCCGCGGCCAGCAGGACGGCGGCGGCCGAGGCGGCCTGGCCCATGCAGTACGTCTGGATGTCCGGACGGATGTACTGCATGGTGTCGTAGATCGCCGTCAGCGCCGTGAAGGACCCACCGGGCGAGTTGAT
The DNA here is from genome assembly GCF_050871405.1 of Kineococcus esterisolvens. Taxonomy (NCBI): domain Bacteria; kingdom Bacillati; phylum Actinomycetota; class Actinomycetes; order Kineosporiales; family Kineosporiaceae; genus Kineococcus; species Kineococcus esterisolvens. The sequence goes on along the minus strand of NZ_JBJLRI010000132.1, from coordinate 1,098 downwards.
GTACATGATGATGTCGCGATCGGTGTCCTGGGACTCCAGGACGATCAGCTGGGCGATGATGTCGTCCGCCGAGGCGTCGTCCACCTGCACGCCGAGGAAGATGATGCGGTCCTCGAAGAGCTTGGTGTACGGGTCCGAGCGCTTCATCCCGTAGGACGTGCGCTCCTCGAACTGCGGGAGCACGTAGCGCGCCGAGGGCGCGAGCGCGGGGTCGAAGCGGCTGTGCTGGTCCATCGGGCGGTCTCCCATCTGGGCGGTCAGGTGCGGCGGGAGGTGCAGCGGGGAGCGACCCGCGGGCTCACGCACCGGTGCCCCCGCCGCCCGTGACCTCGCTGGAACGGCCGACGACGTGGTCGATCAGGCCGTACTCCTGCGCCTCCTCGGCCGTGAACCAGCGGTCGCGGTCGGAGTCGCGGGTGATGGTCTCGTAGCTCTGGCCGCTGTGCTGGGCGATGAGCTCGGCCATCTGCTTCTTCGTCATGATGATCTGCTCGGCGAGGATCTTGATGTCGCTCGCGGAGCCGCCCAGGCCGCCCAGCGGCTGGTGCATCATGATCTTCGCGTGCGGCAGGGCGGAGCGCTTGCCCGCGGCACCCGCGCAGAGCAGGAACTGACCCATCGAGGCCGCCAGGCCGGTGGCGATGGTCGCCACGTCGGGCTTGATGTACTGCATCGTGTCGTAGATCGACATGCCCGCGGAGACCGACCCGCCGGGCGAGTTGATGTACATGTAGATGTCGGCGTCCGGGTCCTCGGCCGCCAGCAGCAGCAGCTGCGCGCAGATGGCGTTGGCCATCTCGTCGCGGACCTCCGAGCCCAGCCAGATGATCCGCTGCTGCAGGAGCCGCTGGTAGACGTTGTCGTCGAGGCCCATCCCCGGCGTGCCCGGCGTACGGGCGTGCTGCGGCGTCACCAGTCCCGGTGCGCTCAAGATCTCGCTCACGCTGTTCCCTGGCCCTCTCCTGGCGTCGACCACCCCCGCGGACGGGGGCCGGCGGAGCTTCCCGCCGATCTCGATCGACCCTAACGCGGAGGTCGCCGGGGCCCACGCCGGGACCCGGGGCTTTCGCTGTGGGCGCACCGGCCACCGGCCGGTGC
>NZ_JBJLRI010000131.1:0-5028 GCF_050871405.1 Kineococcus esterisolvens | reverse complement strand
CACCACGGGGCCTGGGAGCGGGAGGGCAGCCCCGCCGCCTCCCCCCCCCCCCCCCGGGCGCGGGCCCCCCGCACGCCCCCGGGGCGGCCCCCGCCCCCCCCAGCGGCTCAGCGCGAGGCTGCCGGCCACGGAGACCGCCAGGGCCGCGGCCGCGGCGCCCAGCACCAGCGGCAGCTGCTCCAGCAGGTCCTGCGCCAGCGTTCGGGTCGTGACCCCGGCGGCGACGGCACCCACGACGCGGCCGTCGGCGGCGCGCACCGGCACCACCGCCCGCACCGAGGGGCCGAGGGTGCCGGTGTAGGTCTCCACGACCCGCCCGCCGGCCAGCGCGGCCGCGGCGTTGCCGAGGAAGCGGCCCCCCACCCGGGCGGGGTCGGGGTGCGTCCAGCGCACGGTGGCGGTGTCCATGACGGTGATGAAGTCCGCGCCGGTGCGCTCGCGGACCTCCTCCACGTGCACGCGCACGGCGGCGCGCTCGTCGGCCAGGGCCGGGTCGGTGGTGCCGCCGGGCACGGCCAGGGCGGTGCGCACGCCGGGGTCGGTGGCCACGGCCCCGGCGACGGCGGTGACCAGCTCGGCGGCGTCGCGGCGGCCGTCGGCGCGCAGCTGCCACACCAGCGCCGCGCTGCAGCCGGCGGTGACGACGGAGACGACGAGCAGCTGCAGGACGAGCACCCGCGAGGCGAGGGTCCAGCGGAGCCGGCGGCGGGGCGAGGGCACCGCGCCCCGGGCGCGGCGGGCGGCGTCGTGAACGAAAGGAGCAGAAGCACGACCGGCGCGCGGGCGTGTGAGCACCATCACCTCCGTACCCCCCGGTCACAGGAGGATCCCATGAGCACAGGCGCTCAGCCCGGCACCCGCACGAAGGACCGCACCCACTACCTCTACATCGCCGTCATCGCCGCCGTGGCGCTCGGCATCGCGGTGGGGCTGCTGTTCCCCGACGCGGGCAAGGCGCTGAAGCCCCTCGGCACGGGCTTCGTGAACCTCGTCAAGATGATGATCTCCCCGATCATCTTCTGCACGATCGTGCTGGGCATCGGGTCGGTGCGCAAGGCCGCCCAGGTGGGCCGGGTGGGCGGCACCGCGCTGCTGTACTTCATGGTGATGAGCGCGTTCGCGCTGGTCGTCGGCCTGGTCGTCGGCAACCTGCTGCCGACCACGGACCTACAGCTGACGGAGGACCTGCGCGGGCGCGGCAGCGAGCTCGCCGAGACCGCCCACGAGTCCGGCGGCACGGTCGACTTCCTGCTGGGCATCATCCCGACGTCGCTGCTGTCCGCCCTCACGGACGGGTCGGTGCTGGAGACGCTGTTCGTCGCGCTGCTGGTCGGCTTCGCGATCCAGGGCCTCGGCGAGCGCGGCGAGAGCGCCCTGCGCGGCGTCGAGACCATCCAGCGGATCGTCTTCAAGGTCCTGGCGATGGTCATGTGGGTCGCGCCGGTCGGCGCGTTCGGCGCCATCGCCGCCGTCGTCGGCGAGACCGGCGTCGACGCCCTCAAGGCGCTGGCGATCGTCATGGTCGGCTTCTACGTCACCTGCGCGCTGTTCATCTTCATCGTCCTGGGCCTGCTGCTGCGGGTGGCGGCGAAGACGTCGATCTTCTCGCTGCTGCGCTACACCGCCCGCGAGCTGCTGCTCATCGTCTCCACGTCCAGCTCCGAGACGGCCCTGCCGCGGCTCATCGCGAAGATGGAGCACCTGGGCGTCTCCCGCCCCACCGTCGGCATCGTCGTGCCGACCGGGTACTCCTTCAACCTCGACGGCACCGCCATCTACCTGACGATGGCCTCGCTGTTCATCGCGAACTCCCTGGGCGACCCGCTGTCGGTCGGTGAGCAGGTGTCCCTGCTGGTGTTCATGGTCATCGCCTCCAAGGGCGCCGCGGGCGTCTCCGGGGCCGGCCTGGCCACCCTGGCGGGCGGGCTGTCCTCGCACCGCCCGGAACTGCTGGACGGCGTCGGCCTCATCGTCGGCATCGACCGCTTCATGTCCGAGGCGCGCGCCATCACCAACTTCATCGGCAACGCGGTGGGCACCGTCGTCATCGGCACCTGGACCGGGCAGATCGACCGGGCCCGCGCCGCGCGGGTCCTGGCCGGGGAACTGCCGTTCGACGAGCGGACCATGGACCCCTCGCACGCCGAGGTCCTGGAGCCGGAGACCGGTGCGGGAGGCGCGCCCGCCCCGCGCGAGGTGGCCGGCAGGCGCTGACGGACCCCCGGCCGGCGCCACCGGCCCCACCGACGAGGCCCCCGCCGCGCACGAGGCGGGGGCCTCACCCACGTCGGGTCGAGGAGTCAGACGCGGAACCGCCCGACCTGGTCGCGCAGGCGACCCGCCAGCGTGGTGAGCTCGTGCACCGCCACGCGCGTCTGGGCGACGCCCTCGCTGGTGACGGACGCGGCCTCGGCGACGCTGCCGACGTTCTCGGCGATCTGGCCGCTGCCGGCGGCGGCGTCGGCGACGTTGCGGTTCATCTCGCCCGTCGTGGCGGTCTGCTCCTCCACCGCGGAGGCGATGGTGCCCTGGTGGTCGGAGATGGTCGTGATGACCTGGGCGATCTCGGCGATCGCCGTGACCGCGGACTCGGCGTCGGACTGGATGCGCGCGACCCGCTGGGCGATGTCCTCGGTGGCCTGCGCGGTCTGCACGCTCAACTCCTTGACCTCGCCCGCGACGACCGCAAAGCCCTTGCCCATCTCGCCGGCGCGGGCGGCCTCGATGGTGGCGTTCAGCGCCAGCAGGTTCGTCTGCTCGGCGATCGCGGTGATGGAGCGCACCACGTCGCCGATCTCGCGGGAGGACTCCCCCAGCGCCGAGACGGTGGCGTTCGTGGCGTCGGCCAGGCCGACGGCCGTGGCGGCGACGCGGGCGACCTCGGCGGTGCCGGAGGAGATCTCCGAGATCGCCGTGCCCATCTCGCCCGCGCTGGCGGCGACGGTCTGCAGGTTGCCGGACACCTCGGACGCGGCGGCGGAGACGATGCCCGCCTGGGTGGAGGTGCGGTCGGCGGAGTCCGCGATGCTGGCGGCGGTGGCGGTCATCTCCTCCGCGGCGGCGGAGACGGCGGTGGAGGAGTCGCTCACCTCCGAGACCAGCGAGCGCAGGTTGCCCAGCGCGGTGTTGAGGGCACGGGCCGTCTGGCCGATCTCGTCCGTGGAGTCCACGACGACGTCACGGGTGAGGTCGCCGTCGGCGAGCGCGACGGCGCTGTCCTGCACGCGGCGCACCTGGCGCACGATCGCGGACGCCACCAGCAGGGCCAGGGCGATCGCGAGCGCGAGGCCGACGGCGCCGACGGCCACGACGAGGCGCACGGCGCCGGCGGCCTCGGCCTTCGCCTCCACGATCCGGCTGTCGCCGATGGCGGTCTGGGCCTCCATCTCGTCGAACATCGCGTTCAGCGCCTGGGTGGTCAGGTCGCGCACCTGCGCCTGGTAGGCGGCCTCGTAGGCGACGGCGCCCTCCTCGGCGACGGGCTGGATGGCGTCGGCGGCGGCGAAGTAGGCGTCGAGGGTGTCACGCAGCGTGGCCATCGCCTCGGAATCCACCTCGTAGGGCGCGTACGCCTGCAGGGAGGCGTCGAGCTTGACGCGGAACTCGTCGCGCTCGGTCACCATCTCGGCGCGGTCGGCGGGGGCGACGGGGCCGTACTCGATGACGCGGGTCTTGGTGGCCTGCAGCCAGCGCTGGGCGGCGACGAGGTCGCCGCGGGGCACGACGTGCTCGGCGTAGAGGCGCTGCATGGAGTCGCTGAGGTGCACGACGCGGCCGATCCCGACCGCACCGATGAGCACGGACACCACGGTCATGACCGCGATGACGGCACTGATCTTGCCTCGGACCGACAGGTTCCCCAGGAGGCGCTTCACCCGGTGCTCATCGGCTGCCCCGGCCGGGCGCTTGAGCGGGCACCCGGCCGGGCGTCAGCGCGAACCGAGGGTGAGGACCTCCCGCACCAGCGGGGCGATCTGCTCGGCCTCCACCAGGAAGCCGTCGTGCCCGGCGGTGGAGGAGATCACGCGCAGGCCCCCCACGGCGGCGGGGCTGGCGGCGGTGCGGGCCGAGTCGGCCACCGGGTACAGCCGGTCGGAGTCCACGGCCGCCACCACCATCGGGGTGCGGGCCGCGGCGAGCGCGGCGTCCGTGCCGCCGCGCCCGAGGCCGACGTCCCAGGTGTTCAGGGCGTCGGTGAGCGCGACGTAGCTGCCGGCGTCGAAGCGGTGCACGAGCTTGGCGGCGTGGTGGTCCAGGTAGGACTGCACGGCGAAGCGGCCCGGGTGCACGGGCGCCAGGGGGTCCTCGCCGGGCTGGGCCGTGCGCCCGAAGCGCTCCTGCAGCTCGGCACCGCTGCGGTAGCTCAGGTGCGCGAGGCGGCGCGCCAGGCCCAGGCCGGTGTGCGGGCCCTGCCCGGCGGGCAGGTCGTGGTAGTCGCCGCCGTGCCAGCCGGGGTCGGAGACGACGGCGGTGATCTGGGCGCTCTGGGCACCGATCTGGTCGGCGGTGGAGGCCGCGCAGGTGGCCAGGACGAGCGCGGCGCCGACGCGGTCCGGCTGCGCGACGGCCCACTCCAGGGAACGCATCCCGCCCATCGACCCGCCGAGGACGGCGACGAAGCGGGCGATGCCGAGGGCGTCGGCCAGCCGGACCTCCGCGGCGACCTGGTCGCCGACGGTGATGCGCGGGAACGCCGAGCCCCACGGCTGCGCGGAGCCGGGCCGGCGGGAGGCGGGGCCGGTGCTGCCCTGGCAGCCGCCGAGGACGTTGGCGGCCACGACGAAGAAGCGGTCGGTGTCCAGCGCCTTGCCGGGGCCGACGAGCTCGGGCCACCACCCGGGGGTGGGGTGACCCTCACCGGCCTCGCCGACCACGTGGGAGTCGCCGGTGAGGGCGTGCTCGACGAGGACCGCGTTGGAGCCGTCGGGGGGGGGGGGGGGGGGCCGGGGGGGGGCCCGGCGGGCCCCGGGCGGCCCCCCCCCCCCCCCCCCCCCCCCCCCCCCCCCCCCCCCCCCCCCCCCGCCCCCC
>NZ_JBJLRI010000130.1:0-5262 GCF_050871405.1 Kineococcus esterisolvens | reverse complement strand
GGGTCCCCGCGCGGCGGGGACCCGCCCACCGGCGTCCGCGTTGCCGGGGCGAGCCGCCTGGCGCACCTTGGGGCGGTGGCGATCGCGGACCGGGTGCTGGTGGGTGGGCTGCTCGCGCTCCTGGCGGTGGTGCTGGTGACCACCGCGGTGCGGGCGCTGCGCCGCTCGCGACGCCGCGGGGCGGGTGTCCGCGACGACACCCTGCGCGCCGGCCGCGACCCCGAGCTGGACGGCTCGGGCGCGGCGCTGCGCGCCATGGGCCGCAACGCCTGGATGCGCCCCGGCGGCGGCGGGCTCTGAGGCGCCCGCGGTCCGCCCGGGGGAGCGGGCGCGCGGGTCAGTCGCGGTCGCGGCGAACGACCCGCGCCGCGGCGCCCGCGGTCTGGCGCACGCCGTCCACGACGATCCGCGCCGCCGACGCCTCGCCGCGCAGGCCCGCCTTCACGGTCGCCTTCGCGGTGTTCGCGACCTGCTCGAGCGTCACGTGCGGGGGGATCATCGGCACGTCCGGGTCCACCACGGCGTCGATGACGGTGGGCCGGCGGGCGGCGAACGCCTCGTCCAGCAGCGCCTGGAGCCCCTCGGGCCCGTCGGTGCGCACCCCGCCCAGCCCCAGCAGCGCCGCGTACTGCCCGTACGGCACGTCGGGCACGTCCATCGCGTCGCCGAACGGCACCTCGCCCTGCATGGCGCGCGCCTCCCACGCCACGAACGACAGCTGCCGGTTGTTGAACACCACCACCACGAACCGCGGGTCCTGCCAGGTGCGCCAGCGCTGCGCGACGGTGATGAGCTCGTTGATGCCGTTCATCTGCATCGCGCCGTCGCCGACGAGCGCCAGCACCGGGCGGTCCGGGTGGGCCTGCTTGGCGGCCAGCGCGTAGGGCATCCCGCCGCCCATCGACAGCAGCGTGCCCGACAGCGACGCCAGCATCCCCGGCCGCAGGTCCAGGTCGCGGGCGTACCAGCTGGTGGCGGTGCCGCAGTCCACGGCGACCATCGCGTCGTCGGTCAGCCGCTCCGACAGCCCCCGCACCAGCAGCTCGGGGTTCAGCGGGTTCGCCTTCGCCGCGGCCCGCTCCTCGCCCCACGCCCGCCAGGTCGAGTTCCACCCGGCGATGTCCTCGCGCCAGGACGGGTCGGGGTCCGCGCCCTCCAGCAGCGGCAGCAGCGCGGCGAGGGTCTGCTGCGCGTCGCCCACGAGGTTCACCTCGGTGGGGTAGCGCAGTCCGCAGCGGGTGCCGTCCACGTCGATCTGCACCGCCCGGGCCTGCCCCGGCGGCGGGTAGTGCTCGCTGTACGGCATGGTCGTGCCGACCATCAGCAGCACGTCGCAGCCCTGCATGAGGTTCCAGCTCGGCCGGGTGCCCAGCAGGCCGATCGCACCGGTCACCCACTCCAGGCGGTCGTCCAGGACGGCCTTGCCCAGCAGCGCCTTCGCCACGCCCGCGCCCAGCCGGTCGGCGACCGCGGTGAGCTCCCCGGTGGCGCCCAGCGCGCCGGCGCCCGCGAGGATCGCCACCCGCTTCCCCGAGCGCAGCACCTCGGCCGCCTGCGCCAGCGCCTCCGGTCGCGGCGCGCCGGGCAGCGAGCCGGGCACCGCGCTGGTGTGGGTGTACCCGTGCGCGACGGGCACCTCGAGCACGGCGTCGGCGTCCTGCAGGTCGCTGGGCAGCACGATCGCGGTGACGGTGCGCCGCTCCAGCGCCGTGCGGGCGGCGCGGTCCACGGCGTGCTGCACCTGGCTGGGGTCGCTGACCTGGAACACGAACTCACCGGCCACGTCGGCGAACAGACGCACCAGGTCCAGTTCCTGGTAGTAGCTCGTGCCCAGGGAGTTGCTGGCGCTCTGCCCGAGCAGGGCCACTACGGGCACGTGGTCGAGCTTGGCGTCGTACAGGCCGTTCAGGGCGTGCACCGCCCCGGGCCCGGAGGTGACCGCGCAGACCCCGATCGGGCTGCCGCCGAACTTGACGTCGGCGGTGGCGGCGAAGCCGGCGGTCTCCTCGTGGCGGACCTGCACGAACTCGGCCTCGCCGGCGGACTGCGCCCGGCCGAGCGCGGAGACCACCCCGCCGATGCCGTCGCCGGGGTAGCCGTACACCCGGCGGGCACCCCACTTCGCGAGGCGGGAGACGACGTGGTCACCGACGGTGGGAGAGCTCACGGGTCCACCCTCGACGCAGCGCCGCCGCCGCGCACCCGGAGGACCGGGCGGGCGGCGGCGGGTGGGACGTCGGCGCGGGCGGGACGTCAGTCGGTGGGCATCCGGGTGTGGTGCTGCTCGCCCAGCGGTGCAGCGCCGGAGTCACCGGAGTCACCGTCGTCGGCGGAGCCACCGCTGCCGCCGCCCACCTTGGAGCGCACGGTCCCGGCCACCGAGCCGGCCGCGGCGCCCACCTTCTCCTGCGCGGCGGCGCCGGCCTGCTTGGCCACGTCGGTGGCCTTGCCCTCGAGGTCGCCGACCTTCTGCTGCACCTTCGGGTTGCCCCACGCGCGGGAGGCGACGGAACTGATCTGCTCGTACCGCTCCCGCCCGGCGCGCGCACCCAGGACGTAGCCGGCAGCGCCGGCCGCCAGGAACAGGACCTTGCCCATCATCGCGGACCCTCCGGGTTCTCGTGTCGGTGATCTGGTGATCGCCGTCCACTGTCGCAGCGCCGGGCGCTCCCCGCGCGCCGGGAACGCCCGGGGGTGCCGATCAGGACGCCGTGCGCAGCGCCGCCACCAGCGCACCGACGTCCTGGGCGCTCGTGTCGAGGTGGCCGCTGACGCGCAGGGCCGGCGCCGGCATCTCCCCGGGGGCCCGCTCGGTGGCCAGGAACGTGGTGAGCACCCCGTGCTCCGCCAGCAGCCGCGCCCGCAGCGCCGCCAGGTCCAGCCCGGCGCCGGCCGGTCGCAGCGTCACGGTGGCGCTGGGCTCGTCGAGGTCCTCCAGCACCGTCCAGGAACCCTCCAGGGCGGCGGCCAGCCGGTGCCGGACGGCTGCGCCCACCCGCGCCAGCCCGGCGCGCACCGCCGCCGGCCCCAGGTCGCGGTGCTCGGCGAGCGCGGCGGCGAACCCGACGCGCCCGGCGACGTGCGCCTCGGCCTGCTCCAGCTCCTCCAGGCGCTGCGCCAGCGGGCCGCGGGCGGCGGCGAACCCCACGCCGCGCGGGCCGGCCAGCCACTTGCGGGAGGTGCCGTAGACGACGACGTCCGCGTCGGCCGGCAGCGCGTCCAGGGCCGTGTCCACGTGACCGAGGGCCTGCGCCGCGTCGAGGACCACGGGCACGCCGGCGCCGGCGCACGCCGCGGCCACGCCGACGGCGGGCTGCACCGTGCCGGAGTGGCTGCCCACCCACGTCACGTGCACCAGGTCCGGGCGCTCGCCGTCCAGGGAGCGCTCGAACGCGGCCGGTTCCAGCCGGTGCGGGGTGTCCACCGGGACGGGCCGCACCCCCAGCCGGCGCAGCAGGGCGACGTTCGGGCCGTACTCGCCGGGGGGGGGGGGGGGGGGGGGGGGGGGGGGGCGGGGGGGGGGGGGGCGGGGGGGCGGCCCCCCCCCCCCCCCGCCGGCCCCCCGCGCCCGCGGGGCGGGGGGGGGCGCGGCGCGCCCCCCCCCCCCCGCGCGCCGGGGGGTGGTTGGGCCCTACCGCGCGGGGGCGGCCGGGCGGGGGCCCGGGCACGCCCCCGGGCCAGCCCAGCAGGACCTGGCGCAGCGCGTCGTGGGCGCCGTGCGTGAAGGCGACGACGCCCTCGCCCGGTCCCCACCCCAGCAGGGCCCGCACGTCGTCGCGGGCGCGTTCCAGCACGTCGGCGGCCTCGGCGGCCGCGACGTACCCGCCGCTGCCGGACTCGCGGCGGGCGTGGGCGGCGGCGGCGTCCAGCACCGCCCAGCTCGCGCGGCCGGCGGCGGCGGAGTCCAGGTGCACGACCCGCCGCGGCGGCCGGGTGCGGCGCCAGGCGGCCGCCAGGCCGGCGGGGGCCAGGGGGGTGTGCTCGGGGGTGTGCTCGGGGGTCTGCTCGGGCGAGGCGTCCACGACGTGATCCTGGCAGTGCCGGGGTGCGCCGCGCGCCGGTTCGCGAGCGGGTGGGCAGTGCCGGCCGCGAGCGGCGGCCGAGGGCGACGGCGGACCCGCGCGCCAGGTCCTCAGGCGGCGCGCGGGCCGCTCTCGCCCGGCTCGGCGCCGGCCACCGCGGGCTGCGCCACGGCCCCGCCGGGCACCGCGGTGGCGGCCGCCTCGACGACCTCGGCCGCGCGCCGGCCGGCCAGGCGCCGCACGGCGGCGGCTCCCCACGTCAGGGACAGCAGCAGGGCGGCGGCGGCCTCGGGCCAGCGCAGCGCCACGGCGAACGCGACGCTCGCCGCGACCAGCGCGGCGGCGAGGACGGCGTCGCCGATCCCGGTCCAGCGTCGATCCACCACGACCTCCCCCGTCCGTGCCTGCGGTGCTCCCGCTCCTACCCCCACTGTACGTCGACAAACGGTTTTCGGTGCGCCGAAATCGGGGACCGCGCCGCGCCCCGTCCGCTCGCGGGGGTCCGGGTGGCAAGCTGGGGGCGTGTCGCGCCCCGCCACCCCGGCCGCCGAGGACTGCCTCAAGGCGGTGTACGCCGCCGGCGAGTGGTCGGAGGAGAAGATCACCCTGTCCAAGCTCGCGCAGAGCCTGGGCGTCTCGCCCTCCACCGCCTCCGAGGCCGTGCGCAAGCTCACCGACGCCGGCCTGCTGCGCCACGAGCGGTACGGCGGCGTGGAGCTGACCGACGCCGGGCGCACGCAGGCCCTGGGCGTGGTGCGCCGCCACCGCCTCGTGGAGACCTTCCTCGTCGCCGACCTCGGCTACTCCTGGGACGAGGTCCACGAGGAGGCCGAGGTCCTCGAGCACGCCGTGTCCGACCGGATGCTCGACCGCCTCGACCGCCGCCTCGGCCACCCCGAGCGCGACCCGCACGGCGACCCCATCCCGCGCCCCGACGGCACCGTCCCGCGGCCCGGCGCGCACAGCCTGGCCGACCTGCCCGAGGGTGCGGCCGGGTCGATCGCCCGCATCTCCGACGCCGACCCCGACGTGCTGCGCTACTTCGCCGACCTCGGCATCGGCCTGGACCTGCACGTCCGGGTCGTCAAGCGCCGCGAGTTCGCCGGCACCACCGTCGTGGGGGGGGGGGGGGGGGGGGGGGGGGGGGGGGGGGGGGGGGGGGGGGGGGGGGGGGGGGGGGGGGGGGGGGGGGGGGGGGGGGGGGGGGGGGGGGGGGGGGGGGGGGGGGGGGGGGGGGGGG